>DATIDZ010000220.1:0-2003 GCA_035456045.1 Caldimonas sp. | reverse complement strand
GCGATCCACGCGTCGAGGCGCTCGAGCGTCGTCACCGTCTCGTAGTGCTTGACGATGTCTTGCGACGGCACGGCGTCGGGCACGTCGATGGACTCGGCCTTCGGCGCCGGCCGCGCGGCCGTGGGCCGCGCCGCGCCCGTCCTGCCGACCGCGGCCTCGAGCTCCTTCCGCATCGACGCGAAACCGTAGCGGTCGTAGAACGTCAGCAGCGCGTCGACGTCGATCTCGCGCAGCGCGAGCGCGTCGAACTCGGGCCAGCCGAGGACGTGCCCCGACAGGTCGCAGTCGGTGACGACGGTGACGAGGCGTCGCCCTTGCGGGAGCCAGTCGAGCGCCTTCCTCAGGTTCTCGCCGACGACGCCCTTCATCTGCGGCGCTGCCGCCATCACGCCCTCGAGCGAGCCGTGCTCGGCGATCCACTTCGCCGCCGTCTTGGGACCGACCTTCTCGACGCCGGGGATGTTGTCGACCGAGTCGCCGATGAGGGCCAGGTAGTCGACGATGCGCTCCGGCGAGACGCCGAACTTGGCGGCGACCCCCTCGACGTCGAGCTTCTCGTTGCTCATCGTGTTGATGAGCGTGACGTTCGCGTTGACGAGCTGCGCCAGGTCCTTGTCGCCGGTCGAGATGACGACCTTGAAGCCGCCCTTGGCGGCCATGCACGAGATCGTGCCGATCGCGTCGTCGGCCTCGATGCCGGGCACCGTGAGCACCGGCCAGCCGAGCAGCTTGACGGCCTCGATGATCGGCTCGATCTGGAGCGCGAGGTCGTCGGGCATCGAGGTCCGGGTTGCCTTGTACTCGGGATACCAGTCGTCGCGGAAGGTCTTGCCCTTGTCGTCGAAGACGCAGGCGCCGTGCGCGGCCGGGTACTGCTCGCGCAGCAGCTTCATCATCGAGACGACGCCGCGGATGGCGCCGGTCGGAACGCCGCCGGGACCGCGCAGGTCGGGCAGGGCGTGGTACGCGCGATAGAGGTAGCTCGAGCCGTCGACGAGCAGCAGGGTCCGGTCCACCATGCAGCCCATTGTGAAGGAATGGACACCAGCCCCTGCGCCGCGCAGCCCTAGAATCGGCGTCATGAAAACGTGCGCTGTCGTCGCCCTCGCGGCGTGTGCCATCGGCGTCGCCGTTCCGGCGGCGAACGCCGCCGACGCAGCACCGGCGCCGGTGCGCGCCGCGTCGGCCTCCACCTCTTCGTCGACGATCGAGGAAGTCGAGCTCGGGCGCGCGGGCGAGCCCAACGTCAGGCGCACGGTCATCGACGACAGCCGCGCCCGCATCGAGGAGCTGCGCGTTCGCGGCCAGTTGCAGAAGGTCACCGTGGCGCCCAAGGGCGGCGCGCCCGGCTACGAAGTCCTCGTCGGCGGCGAGGGCGAGCATGCGACCGGCGTCGATCCCGGCACGTCGCGCGGCTCGACCGGCAAGCGCGTCTGGAACGTCCTGCGCTTCTGAGCGCCGGATGGCGGTCTACACCGAAGTCACGTTCGAGGAAGCTGCCGCCCTGGTCGGCAGCGTCGGCCTCGGCGCGCTGCAATCGCTCGCGCCGTGCAAGGGCGGCATCGAGAACACCAACTACTTCGCCGACACCTCGGCCGGCCGCTACGTCGTCACCGTCTTCGAGCGCCTGCGTGCCGACGAGCTGCCGTTCTACCTGCAGCTCATGAAGCACCACGCCGACCACGGCCTGCCGGTGCCGCGCCCGCACCCGGACGCACGCGGCTCGCTCGTGCTCGAGCTCGGCGGCAAGCCGGCCGCGGTCGTCGACCGCCTTCCCGGCGAGCATCACCTCGCGCCCGACGCCGACGACTGCGCCAGCGTCGGCCGCGTGCTCGCCCGCCTGCACGCGTCGGCACGCGACTTCGCGCCGGCGCAGCCCAACCTGCGCGGCCTTGCCTGGTGGACCGAGACCGTTCCCATCGTGGTGCCGCACCTCGACGGCGCGCAGGCCGCGCTGATGGAAGACGAGCTCGCCTACCAGCGACACCTCGCCGCCTCGTCGG
>DATIDZ010000219.1:0-4441 GCA_035456045.1 Caldimonas sp. | reverse complement strand
CCCGGCAATCCGATCGCCATGCTCGAGCGCATGCACCTGATCCGTGCCTGCGAGGAAGCGCTCGCCGCGCGCGCCACGCCGACCTCGCCGGGAACGTGCACCTCGGTCGGCCAGGAGGCGTGTGCGGTCGGCGTCGTCCGCGCGCTCGAGCCGCGCGATCGCATCCTCACCAACCACCGCAGCGCCGGCCACCTGATCGCGCGCGGCGCCGACACGGGCCGCCTGATCGCCGAAGTGATGGGCCGCGTCGACGGTTATTGCAAGGGCAGAAGCGGCACGCTCCACATCTCGGTCGCCGAGCTCGGCGTCATCCTCACGTCGACGATCGTCGGCGGCGAGCTGTCGCTCGCGCCCGGCGTCGCCCTCGCGCAGAAGATGGGGCAGGGCGAGCCGGGCGCGATCACCGCCGCCTTCTTCGGCGACGGCGCGGCGTGCGAAGGGATCTTCCACGAGGCGATCAACCTCGCCGTCACGTGGCGGCTGCCGCTTCTCTTCGTGTGCGAGAACAACCAGTGGCAGGCCTACGTCGCGCGTCGCGAGACGATGCCGGCCGACCCGGCCGCGACGGCGGACCTCGGCGGCGGCCGCATCGCCGCGTGGGCCGCGGGCCACGGCCTGCCGACCGCGGTCATCGACGGCAACGACGTCGATGCCGTCCACGCCGCCGCGCGCAACGCCGCCGCCTCGATCCGCGCCGACGGCGGGCCGCGCTTCCTCGAGCTCGTCACCTACCGCCAGCGCGGCCACTTCGAGCCCGACGACCAGGCGTACGTCGACCCGGCCGAGCTGGCGCGCTGGAAGCCGCTCGACCCGATCGCGCGCGCGGCCCAGCGCCTGCTCGACGAGAAGGTGATCGCGAGCGGCGAGCTCACGCACTTGCGCGAGCGCGCGCGCGCCAGCGTCGCCGCCGCCCTGAAGTTCGCCGAGAACTCGCCCTGGCCCGACGCCAGCGAGCTCGCCCACCACGTCTATGCCTGATCGCGCCGCAGCGCCGACGCCCGATCACGACCGAGGACCCCTGCCATGACCATCGCTGCCACCCCAGTCAACCAGATCATCGTCCAGCAAGCCGTCGCCGAGGCGATCGCCGAAGAGATGCGGCGCGACCCGCGCGTCGTGATGTTCGGCGAAGGCGTCGCGACCAAGCGGCCCGAGCTCGTCGCCGAGTTCGGCGCCGATCGCGTCCGCAACACGCCGCTCGCCGAGGCGATCATCGCCGGCACGGCGGTCGGCGCCGCGGCGATGGGCCTGCGCCCGATCGTCGACCTGCTGTTCGCGCCGTTCCTGACGCTGTCGATGGACGCGCTCGTCAACAGCGGCGGCAAGCTGCGCTACCTGTCCGGCGGCCAGTTCAGCTTCCCGCTCGTCGTCCTGACGATGACCGGCGCCGGCTGGGGCGTCGGCGGCCAGCACAATCACAACCTCGAGGCGATGTTCGTCCACGCGCCGGGGCTGAAGGTCGTGATGCCGTCGAGCGCGGCCGACTTCAAGGGCCTGCTCAAGGCGGCGATCCGCGACGACAACCCCGTTCTCTTTTTCATGGACCTCGCGCTCGCCCACACGCCCGGCGACGTGCCAGCCGGCGAGCACGTCGTTCCGCTCGGCCGCGCCGACGTCGTCCGCGAGGGCATCGACCTGACGATCGTCTCGTACGCGAAGACGGTCGGCCACTGCCTGCTGGCGGCCGACACGCTCTCGCACCACGGCATCGACGCCGAGGTGATCGACCTTCTCACGCTCAAGCCGCTCGACACCGCGACGCTGCTGCGCTCGGTGAAGAAGACCGGCCGGGCGATGGTCGTGCACGAGGCGAGCGGCCTGTGCGGCGTCGGCGCCGAGGTCGCGGCCTTCCTCGCCGAGCATGCGTTCGATGCGCTGAAGGCGCCGGTCGCGCGCGTCACCGGGCCGGACGCGCCGGCGGCCGCGAGCTGGGTGCTCGAGCAGGCAGCGGTGCCGCAGGCCGCGGCGATCGCCGCCCGCGCGCTGCAGCTGCTGAAGGTCGAGCCGGTCGCGGCGTGAGCGCCGATCGCGCGTCAGGACAACGCGTCGCGCACCTTCTTCTTCGCCGCGGCGAGGCCGGCACGCGTCGCGTGCAGCAGCGACTCGACCGGCATCGCGACCTGGCCCTTCCAGTACTCGTCGGGGCGGGCGCGAAAAACGGTCGAGCGCTTGACGCCGTCCCAGCCGGGCGGCGGCTCCTTGGTGTAGTAGTAGGCGGCGAACGAGCGGCGCATCGACCCGGGCGGGCACGTCACCGGCGTCACGCCGTGCCAGCTCGTCGCGCTGGTCGCGAAGCCGGCGGCGCGGTTGAAGACCGGCGCGATTCGCGCAAGGCAGTGCTTGACGTCCTCGTCCCAGAGGTCGAGGACGCCGCCGTACTCGTCCTTCCAGCCGATGTTGAAGTAGACGAGGATGTTGAGGCGCCGGTACAGGCCCGTTCTCTCGTTGACGTTGAAGTCGACGTGGACGTCGAGGTGGCCGCCGTGGTTCGTCTCGTGGATGCCCCCGCCTTCGAGCTCGGGGTCGGCGACGAGGTCGGCGATGCCCGACATCTGCGACATCTGGCGGACGAAGGCGTCGGACGAGAGCAGCTCGTGAAGGCGGCGGATCGGCGCCGGGAACAGGCGTGCGTCGGTGACCTGCGTCTTGCGCTTCTCGTTGACCGCCGCGAAGCTCTTGCCCATCCGTTCGGCCTCGGCGTACGACGGAAAGGCATCGTGGACCTCCTGCGCGAAGGCGGGATCGAGGAAGCCGTCGATGCAAAAGTGCGGGAAGCCGGGCGCGTTGCGCATCTGCTCGCGCACCTGGTCGAAGTCGATGGGCCCGAGCCGGGCGATCGTCGTGGCGGTCATTCGCCCATTACAGGAGACCGCGCGCACGTCGGAATTGACGGCGATCAAACCCGGGGCGCGCGCGGACTCCCGCTCATCCAGCCCGGGCGACGCAGCGCTGGAAGCGCTCGTCGACGCGGCGCGCGAACCACTCGGTCGTCAGCGGCCGCGTGATCTTCGGGCTCTGCAGCCGGATCTGCGGCAGCATCGCGCGCGGCAGCGGCCGCTTGCCGACCCGCTCGGCGAGCTCGAACACGCGCGTGTACACCCGCGTCTGCTCGAAGTCGGGCCGGGCTTCCTGCTCGAGCGCGCGCCGGATCTCGCCTTCGCCGGCGTCGAGGCGCGGGGCGAGCGTGCGCAGCGCCGCCTCGGTGCTGCCCGGCTTGGCGCGGTCGCCGCCGGGAACGATCAGGTCGCCGTCGAGATCGAGGGCGATGCCCGACGCGACGCTGACGGCGTTCTGGAAGGCGGCGTTGCGGCTCGCGTACTGCCCCGCGTTGAAGTCGGCGAAGCGGTAGATCGGCTTGTCGTAGCGCGCCGGGTAGTCGAGCAGGTGGGCGATGCCGAAGTAGAGGCCGCCGCGCCGCGTGAACACCTCGTCGCGCACCGAGCCGGTCATCCGGTAGGGGTACGACCGCGACTTGATCTGGCTTTCCGCGAACTCGATGCTCACCTGCATCGGCCCGCCGGTGCGAACCGGGTTGTAGCCGGCGAGGAAGCGCTGGCCGAGCGGCACCTGGCCGATGAAGTCCTCGAACACGTCGCTCAGCTCCTTCTCGGTCTTCGCTGCGTCGATGCGTTCGCTGTACGTGCGGCTGTCGGGCGAGCGCAGCTGGAGCGCAGCCTGGACGAGGAGCCTCGGCACGCCGGCCCGCTCGGCGCGGCGATCGATCTCCTCGCGCGCGATGCGGCCGAGGCCGGGCACCGACGGGTCGGCGCGGTAGGTCGACTCCTGCTCCGCGACGGCGAGGACGCTGCACACGTTGCCGGTGCTCGGCTCGATGCGGAGCGCCGCCAGCGCGGCATAGATGTCGACGGCCCAACCGGCGCGGTCCGGAACGCTCGCCGGCAGCAACGACACGATCTGCGCGCGCACCTCTTCCGGGCTCGACGGCCGCGGCGTGGACGCCGGTCCGGACGCGCAGCCCGCGAGGACGGCGAGCGCGACAGTGAGCGTCGACGCGATGCGAGCGATGGGCATCGGGAAAGGGTAGCGCGACCGCGGTCGGGCCATGACCTCGGGGGTCATCGACCGTGCGCGATGCGACTTCTAACGTGACGCCTGCTGCATCCCGCAGACCCTTCAGGAGCACACCATGTCAGATCCTCTCGCCATCGCCAGCCGCTACCTCGCGACCTGGAACGAGACCGACGCGCAGCGCCGGCGGCGCCTCCTCGCCGAGACCTTCACCGACGACGCCGGCTACGTCGACCCGCTCATGAGCGGCAGCGGCGCGGCGCAGCTCGACGGCCTCATCGGCGGCGTGCACGCGCGCTTCCCGGGCTTTCGCTTCGCCGTGCTCGGCACCCCCGACGGGCACGGCGATCACGTCCGCTTCTCGTGGTCGCTCGGTCCGGCCGGTGCCGAGGCGCCGATCAAGGGCAGCGAC
>DATIDZ010000218.1:0-2580 GCA_035456045.1 Caldimonas sp. | reverse complement strand
AGACCGCCTTCGGCTTCCTGGCCGACGACCTGCTCATCCACATCCCCGGCCGCTCGGCCTTCGCGGGGCAGCGCTTCGGAAAGGCCGCGGCCGTGGACTACATCCAGAGCATCCGCGAGCGCTACCGCGACGGCGCGATCGAGCTCGAGCTGATCGACATGCTCGCCAGCGACGAGCGCGTCGTCCTGCTCGTGCGCGAGCGCTTCCACGGCGAGGGCGCGCCGATCGAGATCCGGCGCGCCAACGTCTACCGCGTCAAGGACGAGAAGGTCGTCGAGGTGTCCATCTTCGAGGCCGATCAGTACGTGGTCGACGAGCTGTTGCACTAGCTACGCTCTGGCCATGAGCGCTGCCACCACCCCCTCCACCCGTCTGCTCGACAACTACGTGGGAGGCCAGTGGACCCCGGCCTCCGGCACCGAGGAGCTCGACGTCACGAACCCCGCCACCGGCGAGGTGCTGGCGCGCGTGCCGATGTCGTCCTCTGCGGACCTCGACGCGGCCGTGCGCGCGGCGCGCGCCGCGCTGCCCGAGTGGCGCGCGGTCAGCGTCATCGCCCGCGCGCGCCTGCTCTTCGCGCTGCGCGAGGGCCTCGAGGCGCGCAAGGACGAGCTCGCCCGCTCGGTGACCACCGAGATGGGCAAGACGATCGTCGACGGGCGCGCTGAGGTCGCGCGCATGATCGAGATGGTCGAGGCCGCGTGCGCGATCCCCACGACCATGCAGGGCCGCATCCTCGAGGACGTCGCGACGAACGTCGACGCCGAGACCGTGCGCCAGCCGGTCGGCGTGTGCGCCGCGATCGTGCCCTTCAACTTCCCGGCGATGGTGCCCTTCTGGTTCCTGCCCTTCGCCATCGGCTGCGGCAACACCTTCGTGCTTAAGCCCTCCGAGCAGGTCCCGCTCACTCAGCAGATCGCCTTCGAGGTGCTCGACGGCCTCGGGCTGCCGCCGGGCGTGGTCAACCTCGTCAACGGCGGGCGCGAGGTGGTGGAGGGCATCCTCGACCACCCCGGCATCGACGCCGTCTCGTTCGTCGGCTCGGCCCCGGTGGCGCGGATCGTCTACGAGCGCGCTGCCAAGGCCGGCAAGCGCGTCCAGGCCCTCGGCGGGGCCAAGAACCACATGGTCGTCATGCCCGACGCCGTGATGGACAAGACCGTCGACGGCCTCATCGCCTCGGGCTTCGGCGCCGCCGGGCAGCGCTGCATGGCCGGCTCAGTCGTCGTGACGGTCGGCGAGGCGCACGACAAGCTCATGCCCGCGCTGCGCGAGGCCACGGAGAAGCTGCGCGTCGGCGACGGCATCAACGAGGGCGTCGACGTCGGCCCCGTGGTCTCCGCCACGGCGCGCGACCGCATCCGCGACTGGATCGACAAGGGCCTCTCCGAGGGCGCCTCGCTCGCCGTCGACGGGCGCGACGTGGACGGCGACGACGTCCCGGCCGACGGCTCCTACGTCGGCCCGACGATCCTCGACGGCGTCAAGCCCGAGATGAGCGTGGCCCAGGAGGAGATCTTCGGGCCGGTGCTGACCGTGATCAACGTCGGCACCCTCGACGAGGCCATCGAGGTGGTCAACGCGAGCCGCTTCGGCAACGGCGTCTCGATCTTCACCGAGTCCGGCGCGTCGGTCCGGCGCTTCCGCCACGAGGTCGAGGTCGGGATGGTCGGCGTCAACATCGGCGTCGCCGCGCCGGTCGCCTTCTTCCCGTTCTCGGGCTGGAAGGACTCCTTCCTCGGCGACCTGCACGCCCACGGCCCCGACGCGGTCGAGTTCTACACGCGCAAGAAGACCGTCACCAGCCGCTGGTTCGCCAGCGGCCAGGGACACGGCCAGTACTTCGTCGAGAAGTAGGGGCGCCTAGCGGCGGGCGCGAGAGCGCTGGCGGCCGTTGCCGTTGCCGTTGCCGTTGCGCCCCGGGCGCGCCGGCGAGCTGAGCGCGGTCTCGGCGAACTCGCGGTGCAGGCGCAGCTCGGCGGCGATGCGCTCGACGTCGCGCGCCTGCTCGGTGCCGACGAAGGTCACGCCCACGCCGGTGCGCCCGGCGCGGCCGGTGCGCCCGATGCGGTGCACGTAGCCGTCGCGATCCTCCGGCGGGTCGAAGTTGATGACGTGCGAGATCCCGGAGACGTCGATGCCGCGCGCGGCGACGTCGGTGGCCACCAGGGTGTCGACCTTGAAGCTCTCGAAGCTCGCCAGGGCGCGCTCGCGCTGGCCCTGGGACTTGTCGCCGTGCATGCCGACGACGTCGACGCCCTCGCGGCTCAGGCGCTTGACCAGCCGGTCGACGCCGCGCTTGGTGCGCACGAAGACGAGCGCCAGGTCACGGTCGCCGCGCAGCTCGCCGAGCAGCGCCTCGATGCGCTCCTCGCGCTCGACGGCCAGGAAGCGGTGCTCGATCGCGGCCGTGCTGCTGACCGTCGGCGCGTGCTCGTGGCGGCGGGCGTCGCGCGTGAAGCTCTTGGCCACGCGGCCGGCCTCGCCGTCGAGCGTGGCCGAGAAGAACAGCGTCTGGCGCTGCGCCGGGCACTGGGCCACGATACGGTCGACCGCCGGCTTGAAGCCCATGTCCAGCAT
>DATIDZ010000217.1:0-2955 GCA_035456045.1 Caldimonas sp. | reverse complement strand
CCGGGGCGGTGATGACCATCCTGGTCATGGGCCTGCGCTTCATTTCGTGCGACCGTGATCAGTCGTTTCTGATGCCGCCGGATCTTCGTGACTGGCTGCCGGAGAATCACCTTGCGTGGTTTGTGCTGGCGGCGGTCGAGGAGATGGATCTGTGGCCGTTCTACGCGGCGCATCGCATCGATGGCAAGAGCCGCCCGGCCTACGAGCCGGCGATGATGGTCGCGCTGTTGCTCTACGCCTACGCGCGCGGGATTCGTTCTTCGCGCGTGATCGAGCGCGCGTGCATCGAGGACGTCGCCTTCCGCGTGGTCGCCGCGCAGCAGCGTCCCGACCACGCGACGATCGCGCGGTTCATCGAGCGCCACGAGACCGCGATAGCCGGGCTGTTCGGCGAGGTCTTGCTGCTCTGCGCGCGGTCGGGGCTGGCCAAGGTCGGCGTCATCGCGATCGATGGCACGAAGGTCCATGCCAACGCCAGCCGCGACGCGAATCTCGACTACGAGCAGCTTGCGCGCGAGATCATCGAAGAGGCCAAGGCCGTCGACGCCGCCGAGGATGAGCTCTATGGCGATGCGCGCGGCGACGAGCTACCCGAGGAGCTGTCGACGTCGCGGGGTCGGCGCGGGTGGCTGCGCGAGGCCAAGCGGCGCCTGGAGGCCGAGCGCGATCGCGCGCCGCAGCCGGTGCCGCGGTCGCGATCCAAGCGCGTCAAGGAGGCCAAGCGCCGCCTCGAGGAAGAGCTGTTCACGGAGGTCCGCGCCAACGAGGCCTACGAGGCCTACCGGGCCCGCGATCGGATGCGCAATGGGCGGCGGTTGGGCACGCACTCGCCGCCGAAGCCTTACACCCCGCCAGCCACCCCGGAGGGGCGCATCAACACGACCGATCCGGACTCACACGTCGTCAAGGGCCTGCGCGGGTTCATCCAGGGTTACAACGCCCAGGCCGTCACCAACGAGTACCAGATCGTCCTCGCCGCCGAGGTGATGACCGCCGGCGGCGACTTCGGGCACCTCGAGCCGATGCTCGCCGCCACCCGCCGCGAGCTTGAGGGCGTCGGCGTCGACCAGACGCCCGGCGTCGTGTTGGCCGACGCCGGCTATTGGCATCAGCGCCAGATGGAGCGCGCAATCGCCAACGGCAGTCAGGTACTCATCCCACCCGACACCAGCAAACGCAAGACGCCACGGCCGGGCTGGACCGGCGGCTACTACGACTTCATGCGACGGGTGCTGGCCGGCGAGCGCGGCGGCGAGCTCTACGGCCGCCGCCAGCCGATGATCGAGCCCGTCTTCGGCCAGACCAAACACAACCGCGGCATGGCCCGCTTCCACCGACGAGGCCGAGGCGCGGTCAGAACCGAATGGCGGCTCATCACCGCCACCCACACTCTCCTCAAGCTTCACCGGCACGCTCTCGCGACCGCCTGACGGCGCCGCGGCGCTCACCCCGCGCCCAGCAGGCGTCGCTCCCGTTCACCGTCGACGATGCCCGGTCATCGCAACGGACTTCCGCGACAGCCTCGCCTGGCACGGGCAGCGACGAGGTGATCGGCGCACCCCGTGCCGAGGGACTGGATGAGGTTCAGGAGGCCGGTCGGGCCGGCGCTGGCCGGCAGCACCGGTGCGCTGCGTGCGTACACCGTGTGGATGATCTCGGCGTTGTCGATGCCTTGCAGATAGATCGAGGTGATGCCGAGATTGGCGTGGCCGAGCTGGCGCTGGATGACGTTGAGCGCCACGCCTTACCGGGCCATCTCGACGGCGTGCGCGTGGCGCAACTGATGCGGCGCGAACCGACGCCGCACTCCGGCTTGGCGCGCACGCCGGCGCAGCGTGGTGCGGGCTGCCGATGACCAAGCTCGCCCACGCGTCGGCCCGGTCAGGATGCACAGGAGCGCCCCGACCGGCAACTCCACCCGGAGGTCAAGCCACGGTGCGAGCTGCTCCCAGGCCCATGCATCCATTCCGACTTCTCGGCGCTTGTCGCCCTTGCCGTGGCGGACGAGCACGGCGCCTCGCCGGCCCGGCAGCGTCGAGCAATACGAGACTGGTCATCCGCGCAGCGCCCATCGCAAGCCAACGCCAGTCAAGTCCCGGGAGGTGGTGTAGGAGTTTGTCGCTCAGCTCGTCGGTGAAATCACTGGCGGCTCAGGCCGCGATGAGCTCGACCTCCTCGTCATTGTCTAGAGAGAGATCCTTCCGCGATACCGGGTCGCTCAGGGTGGCCATCGACTTCTGGCTGATGTAGCTGCGGCCGACGAGCCATTCGTCGTTGGCCTCGATCGCGAGCATCGAGACGAGCCGGATCAGGGAGGCGTCGTCGGGGAAGATCCCGACGACGTCGGTGCGGCGTGCGATCTCGCGGTTGAAGCGCTCAAGCGGCTTCGTCGAGCGGATCTTGGGCCAGTGCTCGGCGGGGAAGGCGTGGAAGGCGAGCACGTCGGGCTCGGCCTGTTCGAGGAGCGCGGCGATCTTCGGCAGCCGGCGCTCGAGCTGTCCGACGGCGTCGCGCAGCCGCTGACGTGCCTGCTCGCCGTCGGGGGCGGTGAAGATCTGGCGGATGATCGCGCCGAGCGCGTCGTGTTGGTCGCGGCGCACGTGGCCGCGCAGATCGCGGAGGAAGTGCACGGTGCAGCGCTGCCACGGCGCGCCGAGGACCCGGGCGAGCGCGGCCTTCAGCCCCGGGTGAGCGTCTGAGATCGCGAGCTCGACGCCGATCAGCCCGCGGGCGACGAGCGATCTGAGGAACTCGCGCCAGAACGCCTCGGTCTCCGCGGCGCCCACGTCGAGGCCGATGATCTCGCGCCGGCCGCTCTCGTGGACGGCGTGCGCGATCACGACGCACTTGCGCGCGACGCGGCCACCGTCGCGGACCTTCTCGACCTTCGCGTCGACGAACAGATACGGGTAGCGGCCCTCAAGCGGCCGCTCGCGAAACGCTTGGACCTGCTCA
>DATIDZ010000216.1:0-8200 GCA_035456045.1 Caldimonas sp. | reverse complement strand
GGAGGGGCAAGTCGCGCGCGACGCGGTCTTCCACGCGCTCGGCGCGTGGCGCGACCGCGCGATCAGCGACGCGCTGCGGGCGCGCCTGACGGGCAGCGAGCGCGAGCGCAGCGACGGCGGCCCGTCGGCCGACGAGGCCCGGTCGATCGTCGACGCCGTCCGCAGCAAGCCGTTCCAGTCGGCCCTGCTCGACGTCGTCGGTGCCATGCTCGTGGCAGCCGACCGGGCTCGCGCCGAAGGGGGCGCTGGACCCAAGGTGGTCCGGCGGCGCATCTCGGACCGGCTGCAAACCCTCCGGCGCGGCGTGCGCGACGACGCGAGGGAGTTCCGGCAGCTCGACGCCGCGGCCCGCCACGCCGCGCGCAAGCGCGTCAAGCGGCTGCGCTATCTCGTCGACCTGGTGGGGCCGCTGTATGGAGCGCGCCGGGCCAAGGCCTACTCGGCGGTTCTCGGCGAGGCGCAGCAGGCCCTCGGCACGTACCTCGATCTCGTGGTGGCGTTGCAAGCGCTCGGCCCGGCCGTTGCTGAGACCGACCTGTCGAGTCGCGCCGGCCTGGAGCGCATGCGCGAGGAAGCCGCCGTGGCCTTGAAGCGATGCAAGGGGCCGTTGAATCGCGCGGCGGCGGCTCGTCCCTTCTGGCGATGAGGAGTCGAGGCCCTCAGGAGGCCGGCGCAAGGACCGGTCCGAGCGGATGCTCCGATCGAGCTCGTCGCACCCCGCCTAGCCGCCCGGCGTGGCTCTCGTCCTGCCGTGCTCCACGGCGGCCTGGCAGGCCACGCATCGGAGGGTATGCGGCTGCGCAAGCAGGCGATGCGGGTCGATCTCTTCGCCGCAGTCGAGGCACGTGCCGTAGCGACCTTCGTCGATCCGCTGCCGGGCGGCGGCGATGTCGCGCAGCTCGGCGAGATCGCGTGCCGCTTCCGCGTCGACCACGACGGCGCGGGCCGCCGACTCGGCTGCGTCCTTGGCATCGGCGACGTCGGACAGGGCCGGCTCGTCGGTTCGCCGACGCGCCGCGGCGATGTCCTGTTCGAGCTGCGCTGCGCGCAGCGCGAGGCGCTGTCCGATCGTCTTCAACTGGGCGCTGTCGAGCATGATGTTCCTTCACGGGACGAGGACGGCCGCCCCTTGCAGCCGGCCGTGCCGGAGGTCGTCGAGCGCTTCGTTCGCCGCCTCCAGCGGATAGGGTCTGACGGTCGTGTGCAGCGGCACGCGAGCCGCCACCGCCATGAACGTCGACGCATCGGCGCGCGTGAGATTCGCCACCGAGCGCAGCTCGCGCTCTTCCCAGAGCAGGCGGTAGGGAAAGGAAGGGATGTCGCTCATGTGGATGCCGCCGCAGACCACGCGGCCTCCCTTCCTGACCGCGCTCAGCGCCTGAGGAACAAGCGCGCCGACGGGCGCGAAGAGGATGGCGGCGTCGAGCGCTCGCGGGGGTCGCTCGTCCGACCCGCCTGCCCAGGCGACGCCGAGATCGCGCGCGAAAGACTGCGCTTCTGTGTCGCCCGGCCGCGTGAAGGCATGGACCCGGCGGCCCTCGTGGATCGCCACCTGCGCGATCACGTGAGCGGCGGCGCCGAAGCCGTAGAGACCGATGTCGCGAACGTCGTCGCCGGCCATCTGCAACGCGCGCCAGCCGATCAGTCCGGCGCAGAGCAGCGGCGCCGAATGGACGGGGTCGTCGGCCAGCGCGCCGAGCCGCACGCAGAACGCGGCTTCCGCCAGCACGTGGGTGGCGAAGCCGCCGTCGCGCGTGTAGCCGGTGAATTTCGGCGCGTCGCACAGGTTCTCGCGCCTCGCGCGGCAGTAGTCGCAGCTGCCGCACGTGTGCGCGAGCCATGGCACGCCGACCGGGTCTCCGGCGTACCAATCGTCGACAAGCGGGCCGATGCGCTCGATGGTGCCGACGATCTCGTGACCCGGCACGATGGGCAATGTCGCGTGCGGTAGCTCGCCGTCGACGACGTGCAGGTCGGTGCGGCATACCGCGCACGCCCGAACCCGGATCAGCACTTCGCCCGGCCCGGGGTCGGGCGTCGGCCGCTCCTGCGCGAGCAGCGGCCGGCGGTACGCGTTGAGGACCATGGCACGCATGGCGCCGCGCCAGGCCGGGTGCCGCTACTGGACTGTGATGGCGCGCGCGCTCGTGCCCTCGCGTTTCGGCAGCGTGAGCTTCAGCACGCCGTCCTCGAGCTTGGCGACGACGCCGCCGCTGTCGATCTCGTGGGCGAGCGAGAAGCCGCGCGAGGCGCTTCCGTACGTGCTTTCCTTCAGGACGACGCGGCCGCCTTTCTTCTCTTCCTTCTCCTGCTTGACTTCAGCGCTGATCGAGACGAAGTTGCCGTCGACGCTGACGCGGATGTCGTCCTTCTTCGCGCCCGGGATGGCGGCGCGAACCTGATAGTCCTTGTCGTTCTCGGTGATGTCGAGCGAGATGTCGTTGGGGGCGTACTCGCTCATTCCGAACTGCCGGCCGAAACGCTGGAAGAAGGCGGGGAACAAGTCCTCGATGCGATCGAAACGGGTCAGTGCGTTCATGATGACTCCTTGCTTCACGGAGGGTGTTTCCACGATCGGGCGATGCGCCCGGCCGCGTCATCAGTCTAGAAACGGCGGTGTGTCGCATGTTGATCGACATCAACCGGAGACCTGAAGTCGACCCTGCGCGTCACGACTGCACTGCGGCCTCGAACCGGCGGTTCAGAGCCCTGCGAGCTCCTCGAGCAGCGCATCGAGAAAGCCCTGCTTGGTGGCGGCGTCGACGTTCGTTCCCCAACGTTCGGCCAGGCTCGCGCCGGCCCGATAGAGTTCCTCTGCCTGCGCATGTTGAGGCGCGGGCAGCAGCAGGACTCGCGCGCGGATGCGCTCGGGCCCGATCTGGCCGCGCGCCGTGAGGACGACGACCTCGTAGAGTCCGGGTGCGAGGCCCTGGACCATCGTCGACCGCTCGCCCGCTGGCCCACCGATGCGTGACGTCAGCGGCTGTTCTGGGCAGGCGCCGGGACCGCGGCACTGCACCGTCGTCACCGCGATCTCGGCGTCGCTTGCTGCGGCCAGACCGGGGAACACGGGCGCGAGATCGACGCCACGCTCGGACCACGGCATGACCGCTTCGACGACCCCGGCGGATCCGCGGCTCAGCGTAGGGATGTAGCGGTCGACGTCGCCGGCGATGCGCGCCAGGATGCCGTTCAGGAGCCGCGCCACGGGAGACTCTCCGGAACGGGCGTCGGACGGCGCCGGCACGACGACGGGCCGGGTGCAGGCGCGTGCGGTGTCGCAATGACGGGCCACGAGCACCGCGCCCGACCGCGCTGCGACGACCACGATGTGGTCACCGGCCGCAGGCGAAGCGGCCAGCAGGCGCGCGCCTTCGGCGACCGGCGCGCCGACCAGAAGCGGAGCACGCTGGCCCTGAAGCGACCATTGGCCTTGCACCGAGAGGACATAGCCCGCCACGTCGGCGGCCTGGCTGCACGGGCCGACGAGGAACGCGAGCGCGAACGCGGTCAATGTCCTCATGAGGTCTCCGTGCCACGAGCGGCGATTCTGGTCTCTCTGGGGTGCATACGGATTGATCGATCGAAACCGGCCAAATCGGGTCGCCCTCGTGTCCCGACGACGGTCGCGACCTCCATACTCGCGAGGCACGACTGCGGTCTTCGAGCCGCTTCGACCTGGAGAGGCTCGCGTTGGATTTCACGTCTCGCGAATCACCCCTGCCCGCTGACCTGGTGTGTCGTTTCTGGCTCCTCAAGGTTCTGGTGTGCTCGTCCATGGCCTTGAGTTCCGTCTGCGCGCGGGCGGATCGGCCGCCCGTGCCCGGTGCAGTCGTCGACCTGTTCGAAGAGGTCGCCCGGCTGCAGCGGGCGTCGAAGACCGCCGAAAGCGTCGAACGACTGGCGGCTGCCGTCGCTGCTGCTCGAGAAGCCCGGATCGATGCTGCGAGCCTGGCCGACTTGCTGACCGCCCCCACGGCCTGGCTGGGCGAGGGCGACCCCGTGGCAGCGGTTCCCTACCTCCGGCTTCGCTTGCAGCTGAGGCAACAGCAGGAGCCGCCGGACGATCTGGCGCGCGGCGATGCCATGAGCGACCTGGGCGCCGCCCTTTTCTACCTGAGCGAATATCAGGAGTCGGAGTCGATCTTCTCGGAACTGCTCGAGCTGCGCACACGCACGGCCGGCGCGGTGAGCAAGCGGACCGGTGAAACGCTCAACGATCTCGGGCTGCTTTACGCCGCGAAGGGCGACTACCGGCTCGCGGAGGCCCGCTTCCTTCGCGCGCTGGAAGTCCGCAGGGCGGTCGAGCAGGGCGACGACGTCGATGTCGCGAACACGATGGCCGACCTGTCGATCGCCTATCGCGACACGGGCCGGCTCGACGAGGCAAGGGAGCTCCTCGAACGCGCGCTGGCGATCTATCGCCGGAGCCGCGATCCAGCGAACGGGCGAGAGCATTCCATGGAGCCCGTGGTGCTCAATCGGCTGGCCCTGATCTACCAGATCCGAGGGCCCTTCGGACCTTCACTGGACTTGCTGAAGGAGGCGATCGCGCTCACGCGCAAGCTGTTCGGCGACGACAACTTCAACGTCTTCGTCTACACGAACAACCTCGGCCTGACATACCTGGCGCTCGGCCGATACGCGGCCGCCGAGAGCGCGTTTCGCGAGGCGCTCGAAGGCTTCGAGCGCGTGCTGGGCGCGGACCGCAACGAGACCATCAAGCCGCTCGGCAACCTCGGAAGCCTCTTGGTGTCCGAGGGCCGCTTCGCGCAGGGAGGCGCGCTCCTGCGCCGGGCGCTCGAGGTCGAGCTGAAGACCGCCGGTGCGGCAAGCCTCGCCGCTGCCGAGATCAGCGGCCTGCTCGGCGACGCTGCACTCCAGGCGGGCATGCCGGACGAGGCAAGGCGCCGGTACCAGCAGTCCGTCGACCGCTTCGGCAGCAACACCGGAACGCAGACGGTCGACTACGCGTCCAGCCTGCTCGGCCTCGGCGAGGCGGAAGCGCGGCTGGGAAGCCTGGATCTGGCCGCCTCGAGGTTCGAGGAAGCGGCTCGAATCATTCAGCAAGCCGTCGCTCGGCCCCACCCGCGCCGGGCCTTTGCCTTGCAGAAGCTGGCGGGTGTCCGACTCCAGCAAGGCCGGGGCGATGAAGCGGAGCGACTGGTCGAGACCGCCCTGCTCGAAAGCGAGCAGTCGGTCGGAGGCGATCATCCTCAGCACGGCGATCTGCTGCGCGATGCCGCGGCCCTTCACGTCAGGACCGGCAAGGTGTCCGTGGCCTTGACGGAGTCTCGGCGGGCGAACGCGATCCTCGTCCCCCAGCTCGATCTCCTGAACGCTGCCGGACGCGGCGGCACCGGGCTGGCCAAGCCGCGCGCTGCGCGATTCTCCGAGCATGTGCAATTGCTCTGGACGGCGGACCGCACGGCGTTCGACGAATCGCTGACCGCGGCCCAGAGAGCAAAGCAGAGCGAAGCGGGCGCTCAATTGGCCCAGATGGCGGCTCGGCAGGCCAGCGGCAAGGGACGCCTCGCCGAACTCATCCGTGATCGCCAGGACGCGGCGGCACAGGTCACGGCGATCGACGATCGCCTGGTCGAGGCGATAGGAAAGCCGAGCGACGAGCGCCTGCCGAACGAGGAAGCAGAGATGAAGGCGAGGCAGGCGACCTTGAAGCGCCGGATCGCGGACGTCGACAAGCGGCTCGGCGTCGAGTCGCCGCAGCACGGATCGTTGCTCGGCCAGGAGCCGGTGACCCGGGCGCAGATCCGATCGGTCCTCAAGCCGCGCGAGGCGCTGATCGGCTATCTGATCAGCGACGTCGGGTGCTTCGCGTGGGTCGTCGTCGGCGGCGAGCGCGAGTCGACGTTTCAGCGACTTCCCATCGACCGGCCGTCGCTCGAGCGCCTGGTCGATCGGCTGCGTCAGCAGCTGGATCCGGGCCGCAGCGATGCTCGCGACGCGGCCAGCTTCGACGCGGCCGCCGCGCACCAGCTCTACCGGGCCCTGATCGAGCCGATCTCGCAACGACTCGCGGGCGTGCGCACGTTGCTCGTCGTTCCGGACGGGCCGATTGCCCGGTTGCCGCTCCACGTGCTCGTCACCGAAGCGCCAGGGTCTGGAGTTGCCACGCAGAGACCCAAGTGGCTGCTGGAGCGATACGCCATGGTCACCTGGCCCTCCGAGGCGTCGCTCGTCGCGGTCCGCTCGTCGCGGGCGCGCGGCGGACTGTCGCGATCGTTCATCGGATTCGGTGACCCCGTCTTTCCCGACAGCCTGGCCGCCTTGGCGTCGCTGCCCGAGACGGAGCGCGAGCTGGCGGCGCTTGCGGCCGCGGTCGGCGGTGGCAGTCAGGACCTGTTCTTGCGCGATCGGGCGACCAAGGCCGTCCTGAGCAGCCTGCCGCTCGACCACGTGGCCACGATCGCCTTCGCCACCCACGGGCTGACCGCCGCGGAGTCCGGCATCCTGCGCGAGCCCGCGCTCGTCCTGTCGGCGCCGTCGCCCGCGGACTGGCGCGCCAGCCTGCTCACGGCGAGCGAGATCGCGGAGCTGCGGCTCGGGGCCGAGTGGGTCATCCTGTCCGCCTGCAACACGGCATCGGGACGCGAAGGCAGCCCCGAACCGCTGTCCGGACTCGCGCGCTCCTTCTTCTACGCCGGTGCGAGGGCGTTGCTCGTCTCGCATTGGCGCGTCGAGTCGGCCAGCGCCGTTCGCATCACCACGTCGATGATGAGTGCCTACAGCCGGGGCGCGGACAAGGCGGATGCACTGCGACGGGCGATGTTGATGCTCGCGCGGGACAAGCGCCGCAGTCACCCGGCGTTCTGGGCGCCGTTCGTGGTCGTCGGCGACACCCGCGGAAGATGAGCGGCTTGCACGATCGGTCGACGCTTGCCGCGCAGGCCAGGGCGCAAGCGGCAATGTGCCGCGTCTTGATCGACATCAACCGTCGAGCGGAAGACGCGGTCCCCAATGTCCGCAGGCAAAGCCGATGAACACCGCCTTCGACCCCTGGCGATCGGCGAGCGTCGCGATGGACGTGGCGGTCGCCTCGCGCGCGCCCGCGGCCGAGCTCGCGCGTCGCAGCGAGAGCCGCCTGCAGGAGCTGCTCGAGGCGGCCGTGCACCGTTCGCCGCGCTACCGGCGTCTGCTGCATCGACGGAGCGGGCCGCTGCGTCTGCAGGACTTTCCGATCGCCCGCAAGGACGAGCTGATGGACTCGTTCGACAGCTGGTGCTGCGAGCCGGAGCTTCGCATCGGGCCGCTGCGGCGCTTCGTCGCCGATCCGGCCAACATCGGTCGGCCGTTTCTCGACCGCTATGTGGTCTGGGAAAGCTCGGGCAGCAGCGGCAAGCCGGCGCTCTTCGTCCAGGACGCCGGCGCGATGGCGGTCTACGATGCGCTCGAGGTGCTCCGCAAGCCGCAGCTGCGGCCCCTGCATCAGCTCATGGATCCCTGGGGGCTCGGCGAGCGCGTCGTGTTCGTGGGCGCGACGGGCGGTCACTTCGCCAGCACCGTGTCGATCGAGCGGCTGCGTCGGATCAATCCGCTTCTCGCGCGCTCGGTCTCGAGCATCTCGTTCCTGCAGCCGATCGAGCGCGTCGTCGCCCAGCTCGAGGAGCGCCAGCCGACCATCGTCGCCACGTATCCGAGCGCCGCGGTCCTCCTGGCCGATGAGTTTCGCGCGGGGCGCCTCCGTTGCGCGCCGCGCGAAGTGTGGACCGGGGGCGAGACGCTGACCGCGGCGATGCGGCGCTTCGTGCGGGACACCTTCGGCTGTCACGTCGTCAACAGCTACGGCGCGTCGGAGTTCCTGTCGATCGCCTGCGACTGCCGGCTTGGGGCCCTGCACCTCAATTCCGACTGGGTGATCCTCGAAGCGGTCGACCGGCACGGCGATGCCGTGCCGGCGGGGACTGCCGGCGCGACCACGCTCGTCACGAACCTCGCCAACCACGTCCAGCCGCTGATTCGATACGACATCGGCGACCGCGTCTCTTTCCGCGCCGAGCCGTGCGGCTGCGGCTCGCATCTTCCGGTCATCGACGTCAGCGGTCGCTGCGACGACACCCTGCAGTTCGGCGCGGGCTCGCGCGCGGTGCACGTGCTCGCGCTCGCGATCTCGACGGTGCTCGAGGAAGAAGCCGGGCTGTTCGACTTCCAGCTGGTCCAGGTCGGCGCGCGCGACCTGTCG
>DATIDZ010000215.1:0-17582 GCA_035456045.1 Caldimonas sp. | reverse complement strand
CCCGATCCATCGTCGCTCGACGGCGATCATCGCTTCGCGCGGCTCAATCCGGCCCTCGGCGTGAACTGGAATCCGAGCCGCGCCGTGCAGCTCTATGCCGGCTACAGCGAAGGCAGCCGGACGCCGACGGCGATCGAGCTCGGGTGCGCGAACCCGGCGCAGCCGTGCAAGCTCCCGAACGCGATGGCGGGCGATCCGCCGCTCAGGCCCGTCGTCGCCCAGACCCTCGAGGCGGGCGTTCGCGGCGAGCTCGCGCCGGCGACGACCTGGCGCGCCGGTGTCTTTCGCGCCGTCAACCGCGACGACCTGCTGTTCGTCAGCAGCGACGCTTCCGGCCAGGGGTACTTCGCCAACTTCGGCAAGACCCGGCGGCAAGGCGTCGAGCTCGGCGCCGCGACGCGGGCCGGCCGGTGGTCGGCCGACTTCGCTTGGACGTTCCTCGACGCGCGCTTCATGAGCAGCGAGCGGGTGAACGGCACGGGCAACAGCGGCAACGACCAGGGCCCGGGGTTGCCGGGCTCGATCGCCATTGCACCGGGCGACCTTCTGCCGCTGGTGCCGCGCCAGACCTTGAAGGCGTCGCTCGCCGTCGCCGTCGAGCCCAGGACGACGCTCGCGCTCGACCTGGTGGCCACGGCCGGCGCGGCAGCGCGCGGCAACGAGAATGGCGACCACGCCGCCGACGGCGTCTTCTACCTAGGCCCGGGCCGCTCGCCGGGTTACGCTGTCGTCAATTTCGCCGCCACCATGCAGACCACTTCCGCGCTCACCCTCTTCGCGCGAATCGCCAACGTGCTCGACCGCCGCTACGCGACCGCTGCCCAGCTCGGACCGACCGGCTTCGATGCCGCCGGGCGCTTCGTCGCGCAGCCGTTCCCGCCCGACGCCCAGGGCCGCTCGCCGCTGCGCAACTCCACCTTCTACGCACCGGGCGCTCCGCGCCTTTTCTCGCTCGGCGTCCGCTATGCGTTCGACTGATTCCGAGCCGGCGGCCGACGCCGCGACACCCCGCCGCAAGCGCGACGCCGCGGGCAGCAGCGTCGTCCTGCCCGCCATGTACATGCGCTTCTTCGGGCTCAAGCAGCAGCCTTTTTCGCTCGCACCCGACCCGCGTTACCTGTACATGAGCAAGCGCCACCGCGAGGCGCTGGCGCACCTGCTCTACGGCGTCGGCGGCGGCGGCGGCTTCGTCCTGCTCTCGGGCGAGATCGGCGCCGGCAAGACGACCGTGTGTCGCTGCTTCCTCGAGCAGATCCCCAAGCGCTGCAACGTCGCCTACATCTTCAATCCGAAGCTGACCGTGATGGAGCTTCTGAAGACGGTGTGCGACGAGTTCCACATCCCGCCGCCGACCGCCGACGGGTCGGCGCCGACGGTCAAGACCTACGTCGACGCGCTCAACGGCTTCCTGCTCCAGACCCACGCCGTCGGCCAGAACAACGTCCTCATCATCGACGAGGCGCAGATGCTCTCGCCCGAGGTGCTCGAGCAGCTGCGCCTGCTGACCAACCTCGAGACCAACGAGCGAAAGCTCCTGCAGATCGTCCTCATCGGCCAGCCGGAGCTGCGCACGATGCTCGAGCGTCCCGACCTCGAGCAGCTCGCGCAGCGCGTCATCGCGCGCTTCCACCTCAACGCCCTCTCGACCAAGGAGACCGAGCACTACATCCGCCATCGGCTCTCGGTCGCCGGCATGACGCGCGCGATCCCCTTCGACCACAAGGCGCTGCAGCGGATCCACGAGATCACGCGCGGCGTCCCGAGACGGATCAACCTGCTCTGCGATCGCGTCATGCTGGGTGCGTACGCGCACGGCCGGCACAGCATCGACATCCCGATGATCGAGAAGGCCGGGCGCGAGGTGTTCGGACGCTCGACTGCAGAGGCGCCGGAGCGCGCGCGCTTCGGCAGCACGGCGGGCATCGGCCTCGTCGTCGCGGCCGGCCTGGTGCTGGCGACCTTGATCGGCTTCGCGGTCTTCGCCGGGTGGCGCCAGCTCGCCGCGCCGACCCCCTTGGTCGCAGCGGGACCGGCGTCGGCGCCGGCGACCGGCGCGAGCGCAGCGCGATCGACGCCGACGGCCGCGTCGGCCGCGGCGCCGGCGACGCCGGCTCGCACGACCGGGGCGAGCGCGGGCTCGTCGGCCGCGCCGAGCGCGCCGATCGCCGCAACGCCCGGCGCGCTCGTGGCGACCGACGCGTCGACGAGCGCACGTGCCGCCGCGCCCGAAGGCGGCGCGTCGGCGTCGTCCGCCGATGCAGCGGGCGCCAGCGGAGGCGGCGCGCTCGACGCGGTCGCCCTGCGCGCCCGCCTGCAGAGCTTCGGCGTGGACGAGAAGAAGGCGTGGCGCGAGCTGCTGCCGCTGTGGGGGATCGACGGCGTTGGCGGCGATCCGTGCGCGGACGCCGCACGCCGCCAGGTGCGCTGTTCGAAGCTCAGCGCGACGCTGCCGCTCGTGCGCAGCCTCGCCCGCCCCGGGCTGGTCTGGCTGCGCGACGACACCGGCCGCAACACGACCGCGCTCCTCGTCGGGCTCAACGACAAGCGGGCGACGCTGCGTGCCGGCAACGAGACCATCGCCGTGCAGACGGCCGCGCTCGCCAAGGTCTGGCGGGGGGAGTTCGCGACCGCCTGGCGGCTGCCGCCGGGCTACGTGGGCACGATCGCAGAGGGGGCGTCGGGTCCGGTCGTCGACCGCCTCGCGACCCAGATGGCCGCCTTCGCCGGCGAGCCGGCGCCCCCGCCCGGGCAGGCCATGGACGGCGAGCTGCTCGCCAAGGTCACCCGGTTCCAGGCGGCGCACGGCGTGCCGGCGGACGGCAAGGCCGGACCGACGACGTTCATGCAGCTCAATCGCGCCATCGGCGTCGACGAGCCGCGGCTCGCCGTCGACGCCGCACATTGATCGAGTAGGTCCCGCGATGTCGTACATCCTCGATGCCCTTCGCCGCGCCGACGCCGAGCGCGAGCGCGGCGCCGTGCCGAGCCTGCAATCGCAGCAGCACACGATCGCCGACGACGATGCCGCCGCGGCGCGGCCGCGCTCGCTGCTCTGGGTCGTCGTCGCGCTGGCGGTCGCGTTGGTGGCGGTGCTCGCCTGGAGCTTGCTGGGCCGGACGGCGGCACCGGCGCGAGCGCCCGTCGAAGGCTCGATCACGACGCAGGTGCCCGCGCCATTGCCGGCACTTCAGCCGGCGCCCGCTCTCCCAGCAGCGACCGCGACCGCGCCGGCGGTCGCGCCGTCAATCGCGGCCACCCCGGCCGAGCCGGCAGCGACAACGGCCGCAAGCCCCCCGCCGGCAACGCCAGCGCCGGCGCAGGCCGCCGCCCCACCGGCGCCTCCGCGAACGGCGGCCCCGGGGCGCCGCCCTGCGCCCGCGCCCACGCCGGCCGCCAAGCGGGTCGGCGACGCTGCCCCTGCGGGCGCGGCGCCGGCCGGCGCAGAGCCGCGCATCTATGCACAGTCGGAGCTCCCGGAAGAGATCCGCCGCGACCTGCCCAAGATCGTGATCGGCGGCTCGAGCTATTCGAGCGCGGCGCCGAGCCGCATGGTGATGGTCAACGGCCAGGTCTTCCACGAAGGCGATCGCCTGGCGCCCGACCTGGTCCTCGAGCGCATCCGCCTGAAGTCGGCGGTGTTCGCGTTCAAGGGCTGGCGCTACGAGGTGCTGTTCTAGCCGCGCATCGCGTCCGTCGGGCACCGGCATTGCCAAGCCGGCTGCATGACACGAGATCGATCGTCCGCTCCCTTTCTCGGGTTGCTCTTGAGCGCCGCCGTCGCCGTCACGGCATGCGACCGCGGCGCAGCGCCCGGCCGCGATGCGCCCTCGCCGACCAGCAGCGCCATGCTGCCGCCGCCGACCGCGTCGTCATCGACGCCGCTGCCGGTTTCGCCCTCCGGCCAGACCAATCCCTCGACGGCCGGCAGCGGCAACGACCTCAGCAATTCGACGCGTGCGTCGGGCAGCAGCAACGTCTACCAGCCGCCGAGCACGGACAACCCGCCCACCGGCGGCACGCCGACCGCCGGGGCGGGCAGCCCGGCGTCGGCCGCAAGCCAGAGCCTGTCGTCGGAGACGCGCGGCACGAGCCCGCCGCCGGACAGCGGCACGCTGCCTGGCGGCAGCGAAGGCAACACGGGCGCGCGCCGCGGCGGCGGCAAGAGCTGACGCCTCGTCGGTGATCGCGGGTGCAAGGGAGCGCCGGGGCGCGCTCAGCCCTTGCCGTGCTTGGCGATGAGGTCGCGGGCGGTCTGCAGGAGCTTCTTGCCGTCGAAGCCGCGCTTGTTCATGTCGGCGACCCACTCGTCGTCGATCGCCTGCGACACCTTGATGAACTCCTGCGCCTCGGCGGAGCTGAGGGTGTGGATCGTGTTGCCGCGATCGACCGCCGCCTTGCGCCCGATCGGGTCGTTGCCCTGCTGCGTCTTGCCGAGCCAGGCCGACGTCGCGAGGCCGGAGTTCGCGTCGATGACCTTCTTGAGGTCGGGCGGCAGGCTCTCGTACTTCGCCTTGTTCATCGCCATCACGAACGTCGTCGTGTACAGCGCCGGACCCGTCGCCGGGAATTCGCTGGAGAACTTGGTCAGCTCGTGCACCTTCACCGACGGAACGACTTCCCAGGGGATGACGCAACCCTCGATCGTGCCCTTGGAGAGCGCATCCGGGATCTGGGGCAGCGGCATGCCCACCGGCGTCGCGCCGAGCGCGCCGAGCAGCTTGGTGACCTGGCGCGTCGGCCCGCGCACCTTCATGCCTTTGAGATCGGCGGGCGACTTCACCGGCTTCGTCGCCGAATGGATCACGCCGGGGCCGTGCACCTGCAGCGCGATGACCTGCGTCTCCTTGAACTCGTCGGGCGCCTGCGTCTGGATGTACTCCCAGTACGCCTTCGACGTCGCCTCGGCGTTGTTCATGATGAACGGCAGCTCGAAGACCTCGACGCGCGGGAAGCGCCCGGCGGTGTTGCCCGGCAGCGTCCAGACGACGTCGACGACGCCGTCGCGCGCCTGGTCGTAGAGCTGCACGGGCGTGCCGCCGAGCTGCATCGCCGGATACGCCTCGAACTTGATGCGGCCGCCGGAATCCTTCTCCACCTTCTCCATCCACGGCTTGTGCATCGACAGCCAGACGTTCGACTGCGGCGCCATGAAGGTATGGAACTTGAGCGTGACCGACTGCTGGGCCAGGCCCGAGAGCGCGGGTGCGCCGAGGACGGCAGCGGCAGCGCCTTGAAGGAGGGAGCGACGTTTCATCGTGTTTTCCGTGAAGCTCTGGACGCGGCAAAGGTAGCGGCAAAGGAGCGCTCGCCGCGCTCGCGTTTTTACCTAGGGCTAGCCGATGTACTTCACCAGCCAGAGCGAGATCGAAGGGAACAGCAGGAGGACGATCGTGCGGATCGTGTCGGAGACGAGGAACGGCATCACGCCGCGGTAGCTCTCGGCGATGGGCACGTCCTTGGCCATCGCGTTGACGACGTAGACGTTCAGGCCGACCGGCGGCGCCAGCATGCCGAAGCCCACCGTCATCAGGACCATGATGCCGAACCAGATCGCGACCGATTCCTTCGCCATGCCGAAGTCGAGGCCCATGATCATCGGGAAGAAGATCGGGATCGTGAGCAGGATCATCGACAGCTCGTCCATGACCGAGCCGAGGATGACGTAGAACACCATGATCGCGGCGACGACCATCACCGGCGACAGGCCCCAGCCGTTGACGACGCTGGCGAGCTGCGCCGGCACCTGCGTCAGCGCCAGCGCCGAGTTCATGAGGTCGGCGCCGATGAAGATCAGGAAGATCATCGCCGACGCCTGCGCAGTCGCGTAGAAGCAGTGCTTGAACTTCGCCCACGTGATCTCGCGCTTCGCGAGCGCCGCGACGAAGGTCGCCGCAGCGCCGACGGCCGCGCCTTCGGTGGGCGTGAAGAGGCCGCCGTAGATGCCGCCGAAGACGATGATGAAGATGATCGCGATCGGCACGATGCCGGCGAGCGCGTGCAGGCTCATCGCCGGGCGGTCGTCGTCGACGGGGGGCGCCTGGCCGGGAACGAGGCGGACGTAGATCGCGATCGCGATCATGTAGCCGACCATCGCGATGACGCCGGGCACCATCGCCGCCGCGAAGAGCTTGGCGATGTTCTGCTCGGCGAGGATCGCGTAGATGACGAGAGGCACCGACGGCGGGATGAGGATGCCGAGCGTGCCGCCGGCGGCAAGCGTGCCGGTGGCGAGGCGCCCGGAGTAGCCGTGGCGGCGCATCTCGGGCAAGGCGACGGCGGTGATCGTCGCCGCCGTCGCCACCGACGAGCCGCAGATCGCGCCGAACGCGCCCGAGGCGAGCACGGCCGCCATCGCGAGCCCGCCGCGGAAGCGCGACATCACCGAGCTGGCGAACTCGAACAGCGACTTCGAGATGCCGCCCTGCGACGCGAAGTTGCCCATCAGGATGAAGAGCGGGATGACCGACAGGTCATAGCTGGCGAAGCGCGCGAACGCCTGCGCGTTGAGGAAGTTCGCGAACGGCGGCCAGCCGGCCTGGGCGACATAGCCGAGCGAGCCGGCAATGAACATCGCGATCGCGATCGGCGTCCGCAACGCCATCAGCAGCAGCATGACGCCGAAGATCGCGCCGGTGATCGCGAGCGGCGTCATGTCGTCACTCTTCAGCCGGCTGAGGAAAGCCGCGCACCGCCTGCGCGATGCCGATGATGGCGGTCAGCACGAGCGGCGGCAGCATCGCCGAATAGATCGCCCACTCGGGAAAGCCGATCAGCATCGTCCCTGCGCCGGACTTCCACGCGTTGAAGCCGCCGATCGACGTGCGCCATGCGAGCAGCGCCATGGCCAGGCCGAGCAGGAGCGCGCCGAAGCGGTCGAGGCGCTCGGTCGTTCGCTCCGTCGCCCGCGCGGTGAAGAAGTCGACGATGATGTTGCCGCGCTGGAACTGGCACCACGGCATGAAGAGCGCGATCGCCGCGCCGGCGGCGGCGCCCGAAAGCTCGAAGTCGCCGACGATCGTCGCGCCGAAGAGGTTGCGGCCGATCAGGCTGCCGCACGTCATCAGCGTCACCACCGTGAGCAGCACGCCGGCGAGGATGGCGCACAGCTTGGCGAGCGATTCGAGGAGTCGCACGGAGGATCTCGGGGAGTGGGATGAAGGCGACGCGAAGTATCGGGGCTTTGCCACCGGCCGTCGTTGCGGGTAAGCCCGTCGTCGCCTGTCGCGCGGCGCCAGCGGGGAGCGCGCTCAGTACTGCGTGTCCGGCATCGTCACCGTCAGACCGTCGAGCTCGGCATCGATCGCGATCTGGCAGCTGAGCCGGCTCGTCGGCCGGCGCGGTGCCGCCGTCATCTCGAGCATCGCGTCCTCGTCCTGCGACGGCGGCGGCAGGCGCCGCGACCACGCCTCGTCGACATACACGTGGCAGGTGGCGCAGGTCATCGTGCCGCCGCAATCCGCCTTGATGCCGTCGAGGCCGGCGGCGATCGCCGCTCGCATCAGGCTTTGCGCGACGGGCGCTGCGAGCGTGTGCCGCCTGCCGCCCGACTCGACGAGATGGACGGTGACCGTCGTCATCGCACGCGTCGCGCGGTCAGAACCGGCTGAAGTACTCGCGCGCCTGCCAGGCGTCGGAGTCGTCGGCGGCGGCGTGGCGCTCGAGCTCGAAGCGCTTGATGCGGACGAACCAGTCGACCATCTGCGGCGTGAACGCACGAACGAGCTCGGCGTCGGCGGCGAGCGCGTCGAGGGCATCGCCGAGGCTCGTCGGCAACGCCTCGCCGCTGCCGGCGTACGGAGCGCCGACGGACGGCGGCGCCGCGAGCCGGCGCTCGATGCCGTCGAGGCCGGCGTGAATCTGCGCCGCCATGTAGAGATAGGGATTGGCCATCGGCTCGCCGATGCGGTTCTCGATCCGCGTCGCGGCGTCGCCGCAGCGGCCGAGCACGCGCAGCATCGCGCCGCGGTTGTCGCGTCCCCATACGACCGACTGCGGCGCCATTGCGTGGGGACGAAAGCGCGCGTAGGCGTTGATCGTCGGCGCGCAGAACGGGGCCATGGCGCGGCCGTGCGCGAGCAGGCCCGCGAGGTAGGCGGCGCCGACGTCGGAGAGCGTGTGCGTCGCATCCCTCTCGGTGCTGCCGGCGGCCGGCGCGTCGCGCACGAACGCGTTCACGCCGCTCGCGCGATCGACCAGCGACTGGTGCAGGTGCCAGCCGCTCGCCATCACGTTGGCGAAGGGCGGCCGGCAGACGAAGCTCGCGTGGTAGCCGGCACGGCGCAGCGCCTGGCGCACGCCGTTGCGAAAGAGGACCATCTGGTCGGCAGCCGCGAGCGCATCGACCGGCTCGAACACCGCCTCGACCTGGCTCGGCCCGAGCTCGATCTCGAGCGAGCGCAGCGGCAGGCCGAGCCCTTGCGCGGTGGCACGCACGATCGCGAGCGGCTCGTCGGCCATGTCGGCCCAGCCCTCGGCCAGCAGGTTGTAGCCGGGATGGATCATCGTGACCTGCGGCGGCTCGCCGGGCCAGGCGGCACGCGCCGGGTCGAGCGAGCGGTCGACGGCCTCGTCGGCGAGCCGGTAGACGTGAAACTCGACCTCGAGCCCGCACTGCAACTCGTAGCCGGCCGCATCGAGACGGGCCAGCGCCGCCTGCAGCACGCGGCGCGTGTCGATCGGCACGCCGACGCCGTCCTCGAAGCACGCCTCCGCGCGAACCCATCCGGTCGACGGCGCCCACGGCAGCACCCGAAAGCTCGTCGGGTCGAGGCGCAGGACGAGGTTGTTCGCGAAGCCGAAGCCCGGAAGCGCCGCGCCGACGCCGGGCTCGAAGATCCGGTACGCCGTCCGGTCCGACGTGTCCTTGAGCAGGATCGTGCTGACCATGCCGACGCCGCTCTCGAATGCGCCGGCGAGCGCCGACGCGACGAGCGTCTTGCCGCGCAGCACGCCGTGCAGGTCGCACCAGCCGACGCGGACGGTCTCGATCGCCTCGGCCTCGATGCGCAGCGCGACGCCTTCGCAGGCGGCTGCCCGTGCCGCCTGGTCGATCTCGACGCGCGCCGCGCGCCGGATCACCGGCCGGCCTCGGTGCTCGCGGGCGCGGCGTCGCTCGCCGCGGCGTCGCGCGCGTCGGCGAGCCACGTCGCGGCGGATCGCTTGGCGTGTGCCGCCTCCGTCCAGTGCGCCTGCCAGCGGTCGGCCGGCGCGATGCAGTCGATCGTGTCGGGCCCGACAAGCGCCGCCGCAGCGGCGGCGTCGAGCGCCATCGGCGGCCGTCCGCCGGCGCGCACAGTCTCGATCGCCTTCACGAGCGTGCGCCGGTTGGCCATGATCACCTTGTCGCTCGTGCCGAGATGCTCTCGCGTGCGGTCCTGGATGGCGCCCATGCTCTCGACCGCCCACTGGTCGTGCAGGTTGATGTCGTCCTCGCCCATCCCGAGGTACGTGCGCTTGCGCTGGTCCTCGGCGTCGAAGCCCCAGTGATCATGGCGGCCATGCAGGGGCGCGTAGTCGGGCAGCGTCACGCAGGCGAGGCGCTGGTCGCGCATCGCGTCCTTGTCGAGCGGCTCGGCGAAGCTCGTGAAGAACGAGTACCAGTACGTGTGCGTGTCGTCGACGGGCACGTGCATCTGCGTGATCGTGATCGTCTCCGACAGCGGGATCACGAAGGTCGACGGGAACGCCGCATGGGTGACGCGCACGTGGGTGAGGCGATCGGTCATCGGCCTCAGCGTCGTCAGCCGCATCAGGCCGTCGGCGACGGCGTCGAAGCGGATGTCGGGACGGTGGAACTCGCGCATGACCCGCGTCATCGGCCAGCGCTCGCCGTCGATGTCGCCCGCGCTCGCGGCGCGGAACTGGCGGCCGTAGGCCTCTTCGTCCGCCATCGAACCGTCGTGAAGATAGCGGTGCAGGAACGACGGATGCGCCGGATCGATACCGACCTCGAACGCCTGCAGCCAGTTGCAATGCCAGAGGCCCTTGAACGCGAAGCTGTGGCTCGCCGGCGCGAGGAAGGCATCGAACGCGGGCAGCGCGGGCGGCTGCGAACCTTCGGCGCCGAGCCACGCGAACAACACGCCCGCGCGCACCTGCACCGGATAGCTGCGCTGGCGCACGCGCTTGCAGAGCTGGGAGCCGACCGGCTCCGCAGGCGTCTCGAGGCAGGCGCCGTCGACGGCGAACTTCCAGCCGTGGAACGGGCAGCGCAGGCCGTCTTCCTCGCAGCGGCCGAACGCGAGGTCGGCGCCGCGATGCGGACAAGGCCGATCGATTAGCCCGAAGCGGCCGGCGCCGTCGCGAAAGAGAACGAGGTCCTCGCCGAGCACGCGCACCGGCTTGACCGGCCGCGCAGCGGTGTCCGGGTCGAGCCGCGGATCGAACTCGTCGAGCAGCGCGACCGGTTGCCAGTAGCTTCGCAGCAGAGCGCCGCAGGCGGTGCCGGGCCCGATTCGCGTGATGAGTTCGTTCTGCTCGGCCTGCATGTCGGCGTGCTCGTTTCAGGTGCGTCGCAGTCTATCGAAATGCGCGGCTGCAACGGTGCTCGTGAACGAATCCTCGTGCCATCGGGGCTCGGATCGCGTGCGTGGTTTTCCGCACGCAAGCAGTCGCACGCCCGGGCGGCGACTTGTCGAGAATCCCGCCGGCGACGCGATCGATCGCGTCAATCCACCGTCGAAACGAAAGAGCGCATGTTACGAACTCCGTCCATCTTCGGTCCGCTCAACAGCGGCTTCGTTCCCTTCGCCTCCGGCGCGCCGATCGACGCGACGGCCGAGGTCGAGACAGAGACCGCCGAGGTCATCGCCCGCGCCGCCGCAGCGCCGGCCGTCGACGCCGGCGAATCGTTGGAAGTTGCGCAGCGGCAAGCGTGGGCGCCGGCCAGCTCCGCGCGCATCCGCATCGTCGAAGCGCTGGTCGTCGCAGGGGTCTGCGGCTACTTCGCCTTCGGCTTGCTGGGCGCGGTCTTCGGCCGCTGACCGGCGGCGCCGGCCGCATCGGCAAGCGGGCCTTTTCTGCAGCGGATGACGGCGCGACCGTTCGCGCCTACGCTGACGATCTCGCAGGTTCCGAGGACTCCGCATGATCGTCATCTGTCCCCGCTGCAGCGCCGCGAACCGGCTCGACGCCGGCCGAACGCACGACGAGCCCGTCTGCGGCAAGTGCGGCACGGCGTTGCTCGACGGCAAGCCGGTCGCCCTCGACGATGCGCGCTTCGAACGCTTCGTCACGCGCAACGAGCTTCCCGTCGTCGTCGATTTCTGGGCCGCATGGTGCGGGCCGTGTCGCGCGATGGCGCCGCAGTTCGAGCAGGCGGCCCGCCAGCTGAAGGGCGAGGCGATCCTCGCCAAGGTCGACAGCGATGCGAGCCCGCAGACGTCGTCACGGTTCGCGATCCGCAGCATTCCGACGCTCGTGCTGTTTCGCTACGGCAAGGAAGTCAAGCGCCAGGCGGGCGCGGTGCAGGCGGCGCAGATCGTGTCCTGGGTGCAGTCGGCGAGCCAGCCCGCATAGCGTCATCACCGATGGCCTGAACGGCCGCGCTTCGCACAATGCCCCACCACCCTGGAGGCAAGCGAATGGCAGCGATCGGATTCATCGGCGCATCGGGACTGATGGGCCACGGCATGGCGAAGAACCTGATCGCCAAGGGCCACGGCGTCTCGCTCACCGTGCACCGCAATCGTGAAGGCGTCGCCGACCTGCTGGCCGCCGGCGCGAAGCAGTGCAGCTCGGCCGCCGAGCTCGCCGGCGCGAGCGAGATCGTCTTCCTGTGCGTCACCGGCTCGCCGCAGGTCGAGGCCTCGATCGCCGGCCCTTCGGGCCTGCTCGCCGGCGCGAAGCGCGGGCTCGTGATCGTCGACTGCTCGACGAGCGAGCCCGATTCGACCGCGCGGCTGCGCGAGACGTGCGCGCAGGCCGGCGTGATCCTCGTCGACGCACCGCTCGCGCGCACGCCGATCGAGGCCGAAGCAGGCAAGCTCAACTGCATGGTCGGCGCCGACGACGCGACCTTCGCTCGCCTTGAGCCGGTGCTGCGCGCGTTCGCGGAGAACATCTTCCACGTCGGCGGCCCGGGCGCGGGCCACATCATCAAGCTGCTCAACAACTTCATCGCTCAGGCGATCTGCACGGCGACCGCCGAAGCCTTCGCGGTCGGCCAGCGCGCCGGCGTCGATCCGAAGAAGCTGGTCGACATCGTCTCGATGGGCGCCGTCAACTCGGGCATCTTCCAGATGATGTCGAAGACGCTGACCGGCGACCTGGGCGCGCTCAAGTTCGAGCTCGACAACGCCCGCAAGGACATCCGCTACTACACGCACCTTGCCGAGGGCCTCGCGATTCCGACCGTCGTCGGCGAAGCGGTGCACCAGTCGCTCGTCCTCGCCAGCGCCCTGGGCCACGGCAAGAAGTACGTCCCGTCGCTCGTCGAAGCGCAGCAGCAGCTCACCGGCGCCAAGCTCGTCCCGTAGCGGAGCTGCGCGCTCCGCGCTCAGCGCTTCGCTCTCGCTCAGCTCCGACAGGATGGCTCCCGCCCTGCCGCGCTCGCCTCCCTCCGCGCGGGACGGACAGACTCCTTCGGAGCTCGTCGAAGAGCCGCGGGCCTGGTGGGTCGTCGCGGGCGCGTTCGTCTGCGTCGCCGTCATCTTCGGCGTCGCGTACTCGTTCGCCGCGTTCTTCCGATCGTTCGCGGTCGAGTTCAGCGCGGATCGGGCCGACGTCTCGCTCGTTTTCGGCCTCTCGGGGCTGATCTACTTCCTGCTCGGCGCCGGCGCGGGCATGCTGGCCGATCGCTTCGGCCCGCGCGTCGTCTGCTCGACGGGGATGGCCTTCATCGCGGCCGGCCTCCTCGCGAGCAGCTTCGCGCAGTCGATGGCGGCGATCTACGTCGCCTGGGGCGCCGGACTGGGCATCGGCATCGGTCTCGTGTACGCGCCGTCGATCGCGAGCGTGCCGCCCTGGTTCGTGCGCCGGCGCGCTTTCGCCGCCGGCATCGCCAGCGCCGGCATCGGCGTCGGCACGCTCGCGGTGCCGCTGCTTGCGACCGCGGCGATCGACGTGCTCGGCTGGCGCAACGCCCTCCGGGTGATCGCCGCCGCGGTGCTCGTCGTCGGCGTCGGCGCGACGCTGCTGCTGCGCCGTGCGCCGGTGCGCGCCGCGGCCGGAACGGCGGCCCACGGCCTGACCTTGAAGGAGGCGCTGCGCAGCCGTCGCTTCTGGTGGATGTACGCCGCATGCGTGCTCGCCGCGCCGGCGATGTTCATCCCCTTCGCGCACGTCTCGGCGGCCGCACGCGACCTCGGCATCGGCGACGCGCGCGCGGTCGGCCTCGTCGGACTGATCGGCGTCGGCAGCATCGTCGGCCGCTTCGTCATCGGCGGCCTCGCCGACCGGCTCGGCAGGATCGCGAGCATCGCGCTGCTCGAGGCGTCGCTCGGCGCCTGCTACCTGCTCTGGCTCGCGGCCGGCGGCTACCCCGCGCTGGCGGTGTTCGCGCTGTGGCTCGGCCTGAGCTACGGCGGCATCGTCTCGCTGATGCCGGCGGTCTCGATGGACCTGTTCGGCGCGCGAGCGGTGTCGAGCATCCTCGGCACGCTCTACACCGGCGCCGCGTTCGGCAACCTGCTCGGGCCGGTCGTCGCCGGCGCCGTGTTCGACCGCACGGGAAGCTACGTGCCGGTGATCTGGGCCGGCTTCGTGCTCGCCATGCTCAGCGCGGTCGCCTCGGCGCAGTTGCTGCGCGACCGCCGGCCCGCCTACTGAGCCGGAGCGTAGCGGACGCGATAGATCGCTCCGGCGAGATCGTCGCTGACGAGCAGCGAGCCGTCGGGCAGCGGCAGGACGTCGGCCGGCCGGCCCCACACCGTCTCGCGGCCGTTGCCCTCGACCTGCAGGAAGCCCTGCAGGAATGGTTCGGGGGTTGCCGCGCGACCCTGCCCGTCGACGGCGACGCGCACGACCTGGTAGCCGCTCTTCCTGCTCCGATTCCACGAGCCGTGCTGCGCGATGAAGATGTTGCCGCGGTAGGCGGCGGGGAACTGGGTGCCGCCGTAGAAGCGCATGCCGAGGGCGGCCACGTGGGCGCCGAGCCTGGCCGCCGGCGCCGTGAATTCGCTGCACGCACGCTGCGCGCCGAACTCGGGATCGGGCGCGTCGCCCTGGTGGCAGAACGGAAAGCCGAAGTGCTCGCCGGTGCGCGTCACGCGATCGAGCTCGTCGGCCGGCAGGTCGTCGCCGAGCATGTCGCGGCCGTTGTCGGTGAACCAGAGCGCGCGGTCGACCGGGCTCCAGTCGAAGCCGACCGAATTGCGAACGCCGCGCGCCACGGTCTCGATCGCGCTGCCGTCGACGTTCATGCGCTGGATGACGCCGTGGCGATCGTCGGGCAGGCAGACGTTGCACGGCGCGCCGACCGACACGTACAGCTTGCCGTCGGGTCCGAAGGCGATGAAGCGCCGGCCATGGTGCGTCTCGCCGGGGAATCGATCGCTGACGACGACCGGGGCCGGCGGCGCGGCGAGCTTGTCGTCGATCGCGTCGAAGCGAAGCACGCGCGCCAGCGCGCCGACGAAGAGCGCGCCGTCGCGGTAGGCCACGCCCGTCGGCAGCGGCAGCCCGGAGGCGACCGTGCGAACGTCGGCACGGCCGCTCGCGCCGAATTCCACGGCGTAGACCTTGCCCGCGCTCGCGCTGCCGACGTAGACGATGCCCTTGCCGTCGACGCTGCGGCCGAGGGTCATCTGACGCGCATTAGGGACGGCGTCGGTGAGAAGCTCGACGCGAAAGCCGTCGGGCGCGCGCAGCTTGTCGAGCTGCGGCGCCGCCACGGCGGTGGCCGAGGCCACCAGCGAGGCGATGAAAGCCGCGCCGACGCGCCATCGACGCGCGCGATCGAGGGACGTCGTCGTCATCGCGGGGCTTCGGCCGGAGCTCGGGTCATGGCGAGCTTGCCGGCTAGCCGCGTGCCAGCGCCTCGACCCTCGCCGCTTCGACGCCGACCTTCGCGCCGGCGCCGACGATCTCGCTCCACGTGACCGAGTCGACGGGGATGCCTTCGACGAGCCGCCGCGCCTTCGTCTCGCGCTCCGGCTCGCCCGGCGTCCTGACCCGCTCGAGCCCCGGCTGCGGCGGCGACGCGGTCGCGTAGGCGACGAATCCTTCCATCTCGGCGGCGAGATTGGCGGCCGTCCCGAGGCGGTCCGGATCGACGAGGATCGAGAACATGCTGTTGAGAACGCGGCGACGGCCGTCGCTCACGGCGCGGCCGGTGGCGCCGCCTGCGAGCGCGCCGCCGAGCAGCTCGCAGATCAGCGCCAGCCCGGCGCCCTTGTGCTCGCCGAAGGGGAGCAGCGCGCCGATCGGCTCGACAACGGTGTAGCGGGGGTTGGTCGTCGGCTCGCCGCGATCGTCGATCAGCGTGCCGGGCTCGATCGCGATGCCCTTGTTGTAGGCCACGCGCGTCTTGCCTTGGGCGATCTTGCTGGTCGCGAAATCGAGCAGGATCGGCTCGCCGCCCGGGCGCGGGATGCCGACGCAGAACGGATTCGTCCCGAGCCGCGCGTCACGGCCGCCGAACGGCGCGACGATCGGCCGCGACAGGACGTTGACGAAGTGGATCGAGACCAGGCCGTGCTCGACGCACTGCTCGGCCCATTGGCCGATGCGGCCGAGGTGGTGCGAGTGCGCGAGGCCGACGACGCAGACGCCGTGCGCCTTGGCGCGCGCCGCGCCGAGCTCCATCGCCTCCTGGCCGATCACCTGGCCGTAGCCCTGGCGGCCGTCGAGCGTGAGCAGCGCGCCGCTGTCCTGCCGGATCGCGACGTGGGCGTTAACGACGAGGCCGCCTTCGAGGACCGCGTCGACGTAGCGCGGCACCATGCCGACCCCGTGCGAATCGTGCCCGCGCAGGTTGGCCTCGACGAGGTTGGCGGCCACCTGTGCGGCCTCGCCGTCGTGCGAGCCGGCGGCGGCGACGATGGCGCGGACCGCGGCGGCGAGCGGGCCGGCGCGGAAGGTGAAGGTCTCGGTCATGGCGGCTCGTTCGGCGGGGTGGGAATCGCCTAAGCGTAACAAGTCTCCCCGCGCTTCTATCGGTCATCGACCGGTGGCACAGTCGAACCGTCGTCACGACTCTTTGCAGAGGATTCCAATGCGTTACGTCGCCGCTTTAGCGCTTGTCGCCGTCGCCAGCTCGTTACCTTCGCTCGCCGCCGCCGAGACGACGAAGATCCTCCAGCAGCGCACGCCCGACGGCAGCATCCTCCTCACCGATCAACCTTCGCCCGGTGCCAAGACCGAGCGCTCATGGCAGGTCGCTCCCCAGGACCGGGCGGCAGAGCGCCAGCGCGCGATCGACGTGAAGGCCGAGGCCAACCTCGTCAGCGAGCGCATCCAGCGCTCGATCGACAGCCAGCGTCGCGCCGAAGACGAAGCCCAGCGCATGCGCCTGGCCTCGCTCGCGCTGGAGCGCGATCGGCTCGCCGCGCCAGACGGCATCGGCTACGGCTACGCGGTCGGCGGCGGCTGGCCGGTGCCGTTCCGTGCCTCGCGCCACCCGGGCCTTCCCGTCGGCGACACGGGCATCATGGATCCGACCGGGACGCGCGGCATGAATGGGCGCCGCGGCGACCACGGCAAACCTAAACCCGTCAGGCCAATACCAACACCGCACGGAAATCGTTGACGTTCGTGAACGTCGGTCCGGTGACCACGAGGTCGCCGAGGCCCGCGAAGAACGAGTAGGCGTCGTTGCGGTCGAGATGATCGAGGCCGTTCAGGCCGATCCCGCGCGCCCGCTCCAGCGTGTCCGGCGCGACCAGGGCCCCGGCGTTGCTCTCGACGCCGTCGATGCCGTCGGTGTCGGCGGCAAGCACCCACACGTTGCGCTGCCCCTGCAGCGCGATCGCGCAGCCGAGCGCGAACTCGCTCGCGCGGCCGCCGCGGCCCCCTCCCTTCCTCACCGTGACCGTCGTCTCTCCGCCTGACAGCACGACGCACGGCGCCGCGAACGGCTGATTGCGGCGCGCCACCTGGCGCGCGAGCGCCGCGTGCACCTTGCCGACCTCGCGCGATTCGCCTTCGATTTCGTCGCCGAGGATGTGCGCGTCGATGCCCGCGGATCGCGCCAGCGCCGCCGAAGCGTCGAGCGATTGCTGCGGCGTCGCGACGAGGTGGACCTCGTGGCCGGCGAACGCCGGATCGCCGGGCTTGGGCGTCTCGAGCGCGCCGCTCTCGAGGCCGGCGCGGACCTGCGCCGGCACCGCGATCGCGTAGCGGTCGAGCACGGCGAGCGCATCGGCGCAGGTGGTCGGATCGGGCACGGTCGGCCCGCTGCCGATGACGGACGGCGAGTCGCCCGGCACGTCGCTCACGAGCAGCGTGACGACGCGCGCCGGGGCGCACGCGGCGGCGAGGCGGCCGCCCTTGATCGCCGACAGGTGCTTGCGAACGCAGTTCATCTCGTCGATCGCGGCGCCGCTCTTCAGCAGCGCGCTGTTGATCGCCTGCTTCTCCGCCAGCGTCACGCCGGGCGCGGGCAGCGCGAGAAGCGACGATGCGCCGCCCGACATCAGGCAGAT
>DATIDZ010000214.1:0-9374 GCA_035456045.1 Caldimonas sp. | reverse complement strand
CCCGGCGCTCGCGATCACGATCGAGAGCGACGTGCGCGACGACGGTTCGCGCCGGACGACGCGCTACGACATCGACCTCACCAAGTGCATCTTCTGCGGCTTCTGCGAGGAGAGCTGCCCGGTCGACTCGATCGTCGAGACCCACATCCTCGAGTACCACGGCGAGAAGCGCGGCGACCTCTACTTCACCAAGGACATGCTGCTCGCCGTCGGCGACCGTTACGAAAAAGAGATCGCCGCGGCGAAGGAGGCGGACGCGAAATACCGCTGACGGCCGGCCCGCCGCTCCCTGAGCGGCGAGACCGCGCGACGCGACGCCTCCGAACCATGGACACCCACACCGCGCTCTTCTATGTCTTCTCGGCCGTCCTGCTGCTGGCGGCGTTTCGCGTCATCACCGCGCGCAGCCCCGTGTATGCCGCGCTCTTCCTCGTCCTCGCGTTCTTCAGCGCCGCCTGCGTCTGGATCCTGCTGCGTGCCGAGTTCCTGGCGATCGCGCTCGTGCTCGTCTACGTCGGCGCGGTGATGGTCCTCTTCCTCTTCGTCGTCATGATGCTCGACGTCGACGTCGGATCGCTCCGCGCCGGCTTCTGGCGCCACTTCCCGGTCGCGGCGATCGTCGGGGTCGTCATCGCGCTCGAGATGGCTGCCGTCCTGCTGCCCGGCTTTCGCCTCACCGACGCGCCGGCGACGTCGGCCGCGGCGATGAAGCTCGGCAACACCAAGCTGCTCGGCATCGAGGTCTACACGCACTACCTCTATCCGCTGCAGATCGCGGCCGTGCTGCTGCTGGTCGCGATCATCGCCGCGATCTCGCTGACGCTGCGGGCGCGTAAGGACTCCAAGCGGATCGATCCGTCCGATCAGGTGCGGGCGAAGAAGGCAGATCGCATCCGGATCGTCACGATGAAGCCCGAGCCCGTGCCGCGCGATGCGCCGAGCGACGCGATCAAGCCGGTGGGAGACCGTCGATGAGCCTCGGTCCGATCACGCTCGGGCACTACCTTTGCGTCGGCGCGATCCTGTTCGCGCTCTCGGTGATCGGCATCTTCCTCAACCGCAAGAACCTGATCGTCCTGCTGATGGCGATCGAGCTGATGCTGCTCGCCGTCAACCTCAACTTCGTCGCCTTCTCGCACTACCTCGGCGACATGGCGGGTCAGGTGTTCGTGTTCTTCATCCTCACCGTCGCCGCGGCCGAGTCGGCGATCGGCCTGGCGATCCTGGTCGTGCTGTTCCGGACGCGCTCGACGATCGCGGTCGACGAGCTCGACTCGCTCAAGGGCTGACCATGGCGACGACTCTCTCGCCCGCGCTCCTCTGCGCCGTCCCGGCCGCGCCGCTGGTCGGTGCGATCGTCGCCGGCCTGTTCGGCAAGCAGGTCGGCCGAGCTGGCGCGCACACGGTCACCATCCTCGGCGTCCTCGTCTCCTTCCTGATCTCGGCCTGGGTGCTGTACGCCGTCGCCGTCGACGGCGCGCGCTTCAACGCGACGATCTACGAGTGGATGCGCGTCGGCCCGCTCAAGATGGAGATCGGCTTTCTGGTCGACGGCCTGACGGCGATGATGATGGCCGTCGTCACCTTCGTCTCGCTGATGGTGCACGTCTACACGATCGGCTACATGGCCGACGACCCGGGCTACCAGCGCTTCTTCAGCTACATCTCGCTGTTCACGTTCTCGATGCTCATGCTGGTCATGAGCAACAACTTCCTCCAGCTCTTCTTCGGCTGGGAGGCGGTCGGCCTGGTCTCGTACCTGCTGATCGGCTTCTGGTTCACCCGGCCGACGGCGATCTTCGCCAACATGAAGGCGTTCATCGTCAACCGCGTCGGCGACTTCGGCTTCATCCTCGGCATCGGCCTCGTCGTGGCCTTCGCCGGAACGCTCGACTACCGGGAGGCGTTCGCCAAGGGCGGCGAGCTGGCCGCGCTGGCCTTCCCGGCGAGCGACTGGCGCCTCATCACCGTCATCTGCATCTGCCTCTTCATCGGCGCGATGGGCAAGAGCGCGCAGTTCCCGCTCCACGTGTGGCTGCCCGACTCGATGGAAGGCCCGACACCGATCTCCGCGCTGATCCACGCGGCGACGATGGTCACCGCCGGCATCTTCATGGTCGCCCGCATGTCGCCGCTGTTCGAGCTCTCCGACACGGCGCTCTCGGTCGTCCTCGTCATCGGCGCGATCACGGCGCTCTTCATGGGCTTTCTCGGCGTCATCCAGAACGACATCAAGCGCGTCGTCGCGTACTCGACGCTGTCGCAGCTCGGCTACATGACGGTCGCGCTCGGCGCGTCGGCGTACTCGGTCGCGGTCTTCCACCTGATGACGCACGCGTTCTTCAAGGCGCTGCTCTTCCTCGCCGCCGGCTCGGTGATCATCGGCATGCACCACGACCAGGACATCCGCAACATGGGCGGCCTGAAGAGGTACATGCCGATCACGTGGATCACCTCGCTGGTCGGCTCGCTGGCGCTGATCGGAACGCCGTTCTTCGCCGGCTTCTACTCGAAGGACTCGATCATCGAGGCGGTGCACGAAAGCCACCTCGCGGGCGCCGGCTTCGCCTACTTCGCGGTCCTCATCGGCGTCTTCGTCACCGCCTTCTATTCGTTCCGGATGTACTTCCTGGTCTTCCACGGCCCCGAGCGCTTCCGCGACAAGCCGTTCCCGGCCGAGGCGCACCACGACGCCGGCGGCCACGACGCGCCGGAGGGCCACGGCGCCGACGCGCACGCGACCCACGCCGAGCCCGATCCGCACGCCGCCGACGCGCACCTCGCGCCGCCGCACGAGTCGCCCGCGGTCGTCACCTGGCCGCTGGTCGCGCTGGCGATCCCGTCGCTGCTGATCGGCATCCCGACGATCGGGCCGATGCTCTTCGGCGACTTCTTCAAGGACTCGATCGTCGTCCTCGCCGATCGTCACCCGGCGATGGAAGAGCTGGCGCGGGCGTTCCATGGCCCGGTTGCGATGGCCATCCATGCGCTGACGAGCCCGATCTTCTGGCTCGCGCTCGCCGGCGTTGTCGTCGCCTGGTTCTTCTACCTGCGCCGGCCCGACATCCCGGCGGCGATCCAGCGCCGCTTCTCGTTCCTCTACCGCGTGCTCGACAACAAGTACTACTTCGACTGGTTCAACGAGCACGTGCTCGCGCGCGCCGCGCGCCTGGCCGGGCAGGGCCTGTGGAAGGGCGGCGACGTCGGCGTCATCGACGGCATCCTCATCGACGGCTCGGCGCGAACGATCGGCGGCGTCGCCGCGCTCAGCCGGCGCCTGCAGAGCGGCTACCTCTACTGGTATGCGCTGGTCATGATCGTCGGCGTCATCGGCCTCATGACGTGGCAGCTGTGGCCGTTCCTCGGCAACATGATCGGGCGCTGAGCGCCCGGCGAACAACAAGAACATGCCGCTCCTGAGCATCGCCATCTGGCTCCCCATCGTCGCAGGCGTCCTGCTCCTCGCTTTCGGCCGGGACGACCGCGCGAACGCCGTGCGCTGGGCGGCGCTCATCGCCGCGACCGCGAGCTTCCTCGTCACGCTCCCGCTCGTCATCGGCTTCGACCTCGGCACGGCAGCGATGCAGTTCGCCGAGAAGCACGCCTGGATCGCGCGCTTCAACGTCTGGTACACGCTCGGCGTCGACGGCCTGTCGGTCTGGTTCGTCCTGCTGACGGCGTTCATCACCGTCATCGTCGTCATCTCGGCGTGGAAGGTGATCGAGGAGCGCGTCCACCAGTACATGGGCGCGTTCCTGATCCTCTCGGGCCTGCTCGTCGGCGTGTTCTGCGCGATGGATGGCCTCCTCTTCTACGTCTTCTTCGAGGCGACGCTGATTCCGATGTATCTCATCATCGGCGTCTGGGGCGGGCCGCGGCGCGTCTACGCGGCGTTCAAGTTCTTCCTGTACACGCTCGCCGGCTCGCTGCTGATGCTGGTGGCGCTGATCTACCTGTACTACAAGTCGGGCGGCAGCTTCGACATCCTCGTCTGGCATCGCCTGCCGCTGACGATGCAGGCGCAGGTGCTGATCTTCTTCGCCTTCTTCTTCGCCTTCGCCGTCAAGGTGCCGATGTGGCCGGTCCACACCTGGCTACCCGACGCTCACGTCGAGGCGCCGACCGGCGGCTCGGTCGTCCTGGCCGCGATCATGCTGAAGCTGGGTGCCTACGGGTTCCTGCGCTTCTCGCTGCCGATCACGCCCGACGCCAGCCAGGAATACGCCTGGGTGGTCATCGCCCTGTCGCTGATCGCGGTGGTCTACATCGGCCTGGTCGCGCTCGTCCAGCACGACATGAAAAAGCTCGTCGCTTACTCGTCGATCGCCCACATGGGCTTCGTCACGCTCGGCTTCTTCATGTTCAACGAGCTGACCACCTCGGGCGCGATCGTCCAGATGGTGTCGCACGGCTTCGTTTCCGGCGCGATGTTCCTGTGCATCGGCGTCCTCTACGACCGCGTCCACTCGCGCGAGATCTCGGCGTACGGCGGCGTCGCCAACACGATGCCCAAGTTCGCCGCCTTCGCCGTCCTGTTCGCCATGGCCAACTGCGGCCTGCCGGGCACCGCCGGGTTCGTCGGCGAGTGGATGGTCATCCTCGGCACGGTCAAGGTGAACTTCTGGATCGCCGCCGCTGCCGCGACGACGCTGATCTGGGGCGCGGGCTACACGCTGTGGATGGTCAAGCGCGTCTACTTCGGCGAGATCGCCAACGAGCATGTCCGCACGCTCGTCGACCTCGACCGGCGCGAGTTCGCCATGCTGGCGGCGCTCGCGATCGCCGTGCTGGCGATGGGCCTGTACCCGAAGCCGTTCACCGACGTCATGCACACGTCGGTGGTCGAGCTGCTGCGCCACGTCTCGGTCCCAAAGCTCGCCCCCTGAGACGACGACATGAACTGGCAAGCCGTCTACCCCGTCCTCCCCGAGATCGCGCTCCTGGTGCTGGCGTGCGTCGTCGCCCTCACGGACCTCTGGGTGCCGGGCAAGGACCGCATCGTCACCTACTGCATCGCCCAGGCCTCGCTCGGCGCGATCGCCCTCGGCCAGCTCTGGTTCTTCTACGAGGGCGCGACATACTACGCGATGCAGCGGATGGTGGTCGCCGACCCGATGGGCCACCTGCTCGGCCTCTTCGCGACGCTGGCGATGATGACGACGCTCGTCTACACGCGCCCGTACGCCGTCTCGCGCGACATCCTCAAGGGCGAGCTCTTCACGCTGTCGATGTTCTCGCTGCTCGGCATCCTGGTCATGGTCGCGGCCAACAACTTCCTGGTCGTCTACCTCGGCCTCGAGCTGATGTCGCTGTCGCTCTACGCGCTCGTCGCGATGCGCCGCGACGACACCGGCGCGACCGAGGCGGCGATGAAGTACTTCGTCCTCGGCGCGCTGGCGAGCGGCTTCCTGCTCTACGGCCTGTCGATGATGTACGGCGCCACCGGCTCGCTCGAGATCAGCGAGGTCTTCAAGGCAATCGGCGGCGGGCGGATCAACCGCGCGGTGCTCGTCCTCGGCACCGTCTTCGTCGTCGCCGGCCTCGCGTTCAAGCTGGGCGCCGTGCCGTTCCACATGTGGGTGCCCGACGTCTACCAGGGCGCGCCCACGTCGATGACGCTGCTCGTCGGCGGCGCGCCCAAGCTCGCGGCCTTCGCGATCACGATCCGCCTCCTCGTCGAGGGCATGATCGGCGTCGCCCTCGACTGGCAGCAGATGCTGGTCCTGCTCTCGCTGGCGTCGATGCTGCTCGGCAACCTCGCGGCGATCGCGCAGACGAACCTGAAGCGGATGCTGGCGTACTCGACGATCGCGCAGATCGGCTTCATGCTGCTGGGCCTCTGCCCCGGCGTCGTCAGCGGCAACACCGTCTCGGCGGGCAACGCCTACAGCTCGGCGATGTTCTACGTGATCACCGACGTGCTGACGACGCTCGGCACCTTCGGCATGATCATGCTGCTCTCGCGCGCCGGCCACGAGGCCGAGCGGATCGACGACTTCCGCGGCCTCGCGCGGAGGAGCCCGTGGTTCGCCGGCGTCATGGCGGTGTTCATGTTCTCGCTCGCCGGCATCCCGCCCACGGTCGGCTTCTACGCCAAGCTCGCCGTGCTGCAGGCGCTGGTGTCGACCAACGTCCCGGGGCTGATCTGGCTGGCGATCGCCGCGGTCGTGCTGTCGCTGCTCGGCGCGTACTACTACCTGCGCGTCGTCAAGGTGATGTGGTTCGACGAGCCGGTCGATGCGCATCCGATCGAAGGCACGCGCGACGTGCGCATCCTGCTGTCGTTCAACGGCGCCGCCGTCGTCGTCCTTGGCCTCCTGCCGGGCGGCCTGATGCAGCTCTGCGCCCAGGCGATCGTGCGGATGTTCGCGACCTAGGACCGGGCTCGAGCCCGACCCGCCATGGCTCTTCTTCTTCCCGACGGCGCCACGCCGCACCTGCGCGAGACCTGCATCGAGGCGCGAACCGCCTGGCGCGGCTCGTTCCTCGACGTCCGCAGCGACCGCGTCGCCTTGCCCGACGGCAGCGAGACGTTCCGCGAGTACATCGTGCACCCGGGCGCGGTCATGATCGTGCCGCTGCTCGACGCCGACCGCGTCGTCGTCGAGCGGCAGTGGCGCTATCCGGTCGGGCGGGCGATGCTCGAGTTCCCCGCCGGCAAGCTCGAGCCGGGCGAGCCGGTGCTCGACTGTGCGGTGCGCGAGCTGATCGAGGAGACCGGCTACCGCGCCGCCGAATGGGCGCGCGCCGGCATCCTGCACAACGCGATCGGCTATTCCGACGAAGGCATCGAGATCTGGTTCGCGCGCGGCCTCGAGGGCGGCGAGCGCAGCCTCGACGCCGGCGAGTTCCTCGACGTCTTCGAGGCGAGCGTCGGCGAGCTCGAGGACGCGGCCCGCGCGGGCCAGATCACCGACGCCAAGACCTTGATCGGCCTGCTCTGGCTCGCCCATTGGCGCGCCGGCCGATGGCCCCTTCAGTGGGTGGGCGCGGCATCGCCTTCGTGACCATAATGGCGCCATGACGGTCCTGAACCTGGCGCCATGAAGGTCCTGAACCTGCGCTGCGGGCAGCAGCATGCCTACGAAGGCTGGTTCGCGTCCGAGGACGACTTCGCGTCGCAGCAGGGGCGTGGCGTGGTCGCTTGCCCGCTGTGCGGCGACACCGACACGGTGCGCATGCCGAGCGCGCCGCGCCTCAACGTCTCCCGCCACGCGGCGACGGCCGAGCCTTCGCGCAGCGGGCCGGGCACCGAGATGACGCTGCAATCGCAGTGGCTGCGCGCCGTTCGCCAGGTGCTCAACTCGACCGAGGACGTCGGCGAGCGCTTCCCCGAGGAAGCGCGCCGCATCCACTACGGCGAGGTCGAGGAGCGCGGCATCCGCGGCCGGGCCTCGCGCGAAGACGCCGACGCGCTGCGCGAGGAGGGCATCGAGGTCATGGCCCTGCCCATCCCCGCAGCGGTCAAGGGCCCGGTTCAGTGACGCTGCGGCGCGCAGGCATCGAGCAGCAGGTAGCGTGAGTCGGCGAAGGCGCTGAGCAGCGCGTCGCCGCGGCGGTCGAAGTCGAACGCTTCGCCGGCCCTCAGGACGACGTCGCGCAGGTCGCCGTCCTGGGTGATCCAGATCGAGCCCGCCAGGCACTCGACGCGGCGGCCTTTCTCGGCGTGGACGTGACGGATGCGGCCCTTCTCGAGGCTGCGCGTGCCGTTGATCAGGTCTTGGTTCATTCGATCTACTCCTGTAGCATGACGAGCATGCATGCGTCGAGGCCGTGATGACGATGTTTCTTGGTGGCCTCCGGGGTCAATGTGCCTGCGGAAGCTTGCATTCGCAAACGCTGGTTCATCATCCATTGCATGCGCAATGCGCATGCGAAAGGCCATGAAGGGTCGCGCTTTCGAGCTGCCTCCGCTCGAGCTTCTCGTCGCCTTCGAGAGCGCGGCGCGCCACCTCAGCTTCACGCGCGCCGGCGCCGAGATCGCACTGACCCAGTCGGCGGTCAGCCGCCAAGTGCTCGCGCTCGAGGACCGCCTCGGCGTGCCGCTCTTTCGCCGCCTGCACCGCGCCCTGGCGCTCACCGAGGACGGCGCGACCTTCTACGCGGCCACGGTCGAGGCGCTGAGCCGACTCGATCGCGCGACGCGCGAGATCCGCCACAGCGAGCGCGCCCAGACTGTCGTCGTCACGACGACGCCCGGCTTCGCCGGCCTCTGGCTCATCCCGCGCCTGGCGAGCTTCGTCGCCGACCATCCCGAGGTCGACGTCCGCATCTCGGCGAGCAACGTGCTCGTCAACCTCGAGCGCGACGGCGTCGACATCGGCATCCGCTACCGGCCGGTGCGAACCGCCGGACCCGAGGACGGCGTCCGCCTGTTCGGCGAGACCGTTTCTCCGGTGTGCAGCCCGCGCCTGCTGCGCCCGCCGCACCCGCCGCTCGTGCGGCCGGCCGACCTCGCCGCCCACACGTTGCTGCGCATGGAGCCCGACGGCGGCAACCAGCTGCAGGACTGGGGGCTCTGGCTCCAGGCGATGAAGCTCGCCGACCTGCGGCCGGCCGGCGTGCTCCATTTCTCGTCCTACGACCAGCTGATCTCGGCAGCGATCGCCGGCCAGGGCATCGCGCTCGGCCGCGTTCCGCTGATCGACGCCCACCTCAAGAGCAGGAAGCTGGTGGCGCCGTTCAGCGAGGCTGTCGTCTCGCCGCGCTGCTACTTCATGGTCGCGTCGCACGCATCGGCCGACAAGCCGGCCGTGCGCGCGTTCATGGCGTGGCTGGTGGCCTCAGCACGCGCCCCGGGTTCAGGACGCCGGCGGGATCGAGCGCGCTCTTGATCGCTCGCATCATGTCGAGGGCGACCGGCGACTTGCGTTCGACGAGCTCGTCGCGCTTGAGCTCGCCGATGCCGTGCTCGGCGGAGATCGAGCCGCCGTGCGCGGTGACCGATTCGTAGACGAGCGCGTTGATGTCCTTCTCGAAGCGAGCGACGAAGGCGGCGTCGCCCGGCGGGCCCTGCACGTTGTAGTGCAGGTTGCCGTCGCCGAGGTGGCCGAAGTCGACGAGGCGTGCGCCGGGGAAGGTGGTCGTCACGGCGATGTCGGTGGTGGCGACGAAGGCGTCGATCGCCGAGATCGGCAGCGCGATGTCGTGCTTGACGTTGCCGCCGTCGGCGACCTGCGCGAGCGGAATCGTCTCGCGGATGTGCCACATGGCGTTGGCCTGCTCGAGGCTGCTCGCGAAGGCGGCGTCGTCGACGAGGCCACGCTCCATCGCCGTGCCGAGCAGCGACTCGAGCGTCGCCGTCGCGTGCGCCTGGTCCTCGACGTCCGAGTGCTCGAGGAGGACGGTCCACGGCGCCGGGCCGAGCGGCTGGC
>DATIDZ010000213.1:0-5881 GCA_035456045.1 Caldimonas sp. | reverse complement strand
CGCTCGCGCTCACGCGCTCGCTCGACGACGCGACGATCGACCGCCTGCTCGCGGCGACGCAGTCGACGCTGGCCGAGTGGACGGCGCGGCTGTCGCGCGAGGCCGGCGACTGGCCGGCCAAGGTGACGGCGTTCCATCCGGCGATGGCCGTGCATGGCCGCTTCGGCCTGCCGTGCCCCGACTGCGGCGCGCCGGTGCAGCGCATCGTCCACGCCGACAACGAGACGAACTACTGCGCGCGCTGCCAGACCGGCGGCAAGGTCCTCGCCGATCGCGCGCTCTCGCGGCTGCTCAAGAGCAGCTGGCCGAAGCACATCGACGAGCTGCTCTGAACCGTGGGCCTGCGCGCCCGAAGACCTGACCGGGCGCCAGCGTTCGCGAAGACGGCGCTATTCGAGCAGGCTGCGCAGCATCCACGCGGTCTGCTCGTGGACGGCGAGGCGTTGCGTCAGCAGGTCGGCGGTCGGCTCGTCGCCCGCCTTCTCGACCAGCGGGAAGATGGCGCGCGCCGTCCGCGCGACCGCCTCGTGCCCTTCGACCAGGATGGCGACCATCTCGAGCGCCTTGGGCGGCGTTTCCGGAACGTCCTTGATCGAGCTGAGGCGGCCGAACTGCGCATACGAGCCGGGCGCCGGATGGCCGAGCGCTCGGATCCGCTCGGCGACCGGATCGACCGCGTTCCAGAGCTCGGTGTACTGCGTCATGAACATGAGGTGCAGCGTGTTGAACATCGGCCCGGTGACGTTCCAGTGGAAGTTGTGCGTCGTCAGGTAGAGCGTGTAGGTGTCGGCGAGCAGCTTCGACAGGCCGCCGGCGATGGCGGCCCGATCGCTTTCGTCGATGCCGATGTTGATGCGGGGGGCGGAAGAGGTGGCCATGGGCGACTCGCTGGAGGACGGTGGCTGGCAGCGTACGCCCGATCGCGGCGCCGACGAATTGCTTTTCCTTAGCGGCGCGATAGGAGATCGACGCCGCGCTCAGCCCGTCAGCCGCTTGACGCCCTTCAGCTCGCACGCATAGATCGCGTTCCGCAGCGCCGCGATCGCCTCGTAGCGCGTGAAGCTGCGCCGCCAGGCGAGGACGACGCGGCGCGTCGGCACCGGCTTGGTGAAGGGCACGTAGGCGATGTGCGTCTGTTCGTCCTCGGGCACCGACAGCTGCGGCACGACCGTCACGCCCATCCCCGAAGCCACCATGTACTTGATCGTCTCGAGCGACGAGCCCTCGAACGTCTTGCGGATGCCCTCGGCATCGGCCGACGAGAACTGCGCGTACTCGGGGCACACCTCGAGCACGTGGTCGCGGAAGCAGTGGCCGGTGCCGAGCAGGAGCATCTTCTCCTGCTTGAGCTCGTCGGCGCTGATCGCCTTGCGCCGGGCGAGCGGGTGGCTCTTCGGCACCGCGACCATGAACGGCTCGTCGTAGAGCGGCGCGATCGCCAGGCCGGTGTCGGGAAACGGCTCGGCCATGATCGCCGCGTCGAGCTCGCCCGAGCGCAGCAGCTCGAGCAGCTTGGCGGTGAAGTTCTCCTGCAGCACGAGCGGCATCTGCGGCACGCGCTCGATCGCCTGGCGGACCAGGTCGGGCAGCAGGTACGGCCCGATCGTGTAGATGACGCCGAGCGAGAGCGGGCCGCTGAGCGGATCCTTCCTGCGCTTGGCGGTCTCCTTGATCTGCGCCGCCTGCTCGATCACCACCTGCGCCTGGCGCACGATCTCCTCGCCGATCGGCGTGACGCTCACCTCGCTGGCACCGCGCTCGAAGATGCGGACGTCGAGCTCTTCCTCGAGCTTCTTGATCGACACCGACAGCGTCGGCTGCGAGACGAAGCAGGCCTCGGCGGCGCGCCCGAAGTGCTTCTCGCGTGCGACCGCGACGACGTACCTGAGCTCGGTGAGCGTCATCCGGGACCGGATTACGTCGCCGGCTTGTCGCTGAGCGCCTTCATGTTGTCGATGAGCTCCTTGCTCATCGGCGCGTTCAGGTTGATGCCCTTCGGCGGGATCGGCGACTGGAACCACTTCTTGTAGAGCGCCTCGAATTCGCCGCTCTTCATCATCGCCGCGAGCGTGTCGTCGACGAGCTTCTTGAAGGCCGGGTCGTCCTTCCTCATCATGATCGCGTACGGCTCGACCTGGATCGGCTCGCCGACGACCGCGAGCTCGGCCGGGTTCTGCGAGCTCGCGCGCAGGCCGTAGAGCAGGATGTCGTCCATGCCGAAGGCGACTGCCCGCCCGGTCTGCACCATCAGCGCCGACTCGGCGTGGTCCTTGGCGCCGAGCAGGTCGATGCCGAGCTTCTGCTCCTCGTTGAGTTTCCTGATGATCTGGAAGTTGGTCGTCCCGGTGGTCGAGACGACGGGCTTGCCGGCGAGGTCGCTCAGCTTGTTGACGTTGGTCCCGGTCTTCACCAGGAAACGCGTGCCGGTGTAGAAGTAGTTGATCGCGAAGGCGACCTGCTTGCCGCGCTCGCTGTTGTTGGTGGTCGAGCCGCACTCGATGTCGATCGTGCCGTTCTGCAGCAGCGGAATGCGGTTGGCCGAGGTCACCGCCTGGTACTGCTTCTTGAGGTCGCTTCGCCCGGTCGCCGCCTTGACGCGGTCGGCGATCTTCTCGCAGATCTCGAAGCCGAAGCCGGTCGGCTGCGCGTCGCCGCCGAGGTAGGAGAACGGGATCGACGACTCGCGGTAGGCGAGCGTCATCGTGCCGCTCTGCTTGATCTTGTCGAGCGTCGACGTTTGCGCGAAGGCGAGCGCGGGCAGGCTCAGCGCGAGCAGGCAGAACGGACGAAGCAGGGCGTGTGTCATGGGCGGACCTCTGGGCGATGGCAGATGAAAAGTTGTCGCAGCATATCGGCGGCGCGCGCGCGGGCAAGCCGGATTTCGTCGGGACTTCCCCTCGCAAGAGACGCGCCCGGGGCGCCGGCGAGCGTCAGCGCTTGGCGGCGCGCTGGGTGCCTTCGAGCTTGGCCAGGTCGATGCCTCGGAGCATGCCCTTCAGGGCGGCCATGTCGACGCGCGTGCCTTCCGCCGAGACGACGACGCCGTTGGCGAGGATCACCGCCAGCTCGCCGTGGCTGCCGTCCTTGCGGTACTCCTCGTGCACCGTGCGGCCGCCTTCCTTGTAGACCTTCTCGACCTTGCCGTCGGTCTCCTTGTCCATCGTCATGTTCGCCCAGCCGGCCATCGCGGCCATCCCGGCGAGGCCGCCCATGTCGGTGACCGAGAGCTCGACGCGACGGTCGCCGGCGGCGTACGACGCCTTGGCGCTCGAGCCGGCGATGCCCACCGCCTCGCCGCCCTGCGCCTCGATCGCGGTGCGCTTCATGTCGCCGATCGACTCCGGCAGCATCGCCTTGAGGTCGGCGGGAGCGATCGGCGCCGAAGTGCCCGCGCCGGTGACGGCGCCGAGGATGTCGCCCATCGCCTTGCCGGCGGCGGCGCTGTCGCCCGACTTCTGCGCCGACTCCATCCGCTTGCTCGCCTCCTCCATGCGCTTGGCCATGTCGGCCATGCCCGAAGGATTGATCGTCACCGTGGCGCCGTCGGGCGTCTCGATCCGGACGTCGCCGCCGCCGACGGCGCCGGGGAACCCGGGCGCGCCGGCCGTCGACGCGCCGAGGCCCATCGGCCCGTGGCTGATGAAGAGCGACGACACCGCGCCGAGGACGATCATCGCGAGGACCGTGCAGACGACGACGACGGCGGTGTAGGCGCCGGCCTTCTCGGGCGGGCAGCGCATCAGCACCGGCAGGCCGGTGTAGATCAGGTAGATCGAGTAGATCGACGCGAGCAGGCCGAGCAGCGCGAGCCACGGCAGCAGGCTGAAGACGCCGCCGAGGAAGCCGGCGGTGCTGCCGTAGGCGACGACCTTGAGCGCGGCGACCATGTCCTTGCTGCCGCCGAAGGTCGGCGCGAGCGCGTTCACGATCAGCGCGAGCACGTAGACGATCGCCAGCGAGAGCAGGTAGCCGATGACCAGCTGCACGAGCCCCGTCGCGATCGGCAGGCGGTAGCTGACGCCGAACGCACCGACGCCGACGAGCGTGTAGCCGATGAAGGCGCAGATCGCCGGGATCGCGGCGAGGATCACGACGTAGCGGCTGTAGATCGTCGCGACGTCCGCCGGCTCGGCCGCGATCGCGGGCCAGGTCTGCTTCGGGCGCAGGAGGATGGACTGGACGCGTTCGATCAGGGACATCGGATCTTCCTTCGCGGGATCGGCGCCGGCAGCGCGGGCGCGGTCCTCGATGCTATGCGTTCAGGTAGTGCGCGCGACCGCCGAGCCAGCGGTCGATGTGGCGCGCCGCCGCCTCCGGATGCTGGTCGAGCAGTCGCTCGGCGGCGCGGCGCGCGTCGACGACGAGCGCTTCGTCGAGCACCGGGTCGGCGAAGCGGAGCAGCGCCGCGCCCGACTGGCGCGCGCCCAGGAACTCGCCCGGGCCGCGGATGGCGAGGTCGCGGCGCGAGATCTCGAAGCCGTCGTCGGTCTCGAGCATCGCCTTCAGCCGCGCCTTCGCGGTGTCGGACAGCGGCGCGCTGTACAGCAGCACGCAGACGCTCGCCGTCTTGCCGCGGCCGACGCGTCCGCGCAACTGGTGCAGCTGCGACAGGCCGAAGCGCTCGGCGTGCTCGACCACCATGAGCGACGCGTTGGCGACGTCGACGCCGACCTCGATCACCGTCGTCGCGACCAGCACGGCGATCTGGCCGCCGGCGAAGAGCGACATCGCCGCCGCCTTCTCGGCCGCGGGCATGCGGCCGTGCAGGAGGCCGATCATCTTGCCGGGCAACGCAGCGCACAGCTCGGCGTGGGTGGCGGTCGCGTTCTTCAGGTCGAGCGCCGCCGATTCGTCGACCAGCGGGCAGACCCAGTACGTTTGCCGGCCGCGCTCGGCCTCGTCGCGGATGCGCGCGATCACCTCGTCGCGCCGCGTGTCGGCGAAGAGCTTGGTGACGACCGGCGTCCGGCCGGGCGGCAGCTCGTCGATGGTGCTGACGTCGAGGTCGGCGAAGAGCGTCATCGCCAGCGTGCGCGGGATCGGCGTCGCGCTCATCATGAGCAGGTGCGGCTCGAGCTCGCCCTGGTCGTGCAGCTTCTCGCGCAGCGCCAGCCGCTGGGCGACGCCGAAGCGATGCTGCTCGTCGATGATCGCCAGGCCGAGGCGGGCGAATCTCACCTGCTCCTCGATCACGGCATGCGTGCCGACGACCAGGCCCGCCTCGCCGGAGGCGACCTGCTCAAGCATCTCGTCGCGCTTCTTCCCCTTGCGGCTGCCGGTGAGCCAGGCGACGGTGACGCCGAGCGGCGCGAGCCAGCCGACCAGCTTCTTCAGGTGCTGCTCGGCGAGGATCTCGGTCGGCGCCATCAGCGCGCACTGCCAGCCGGCGTCGATCGCGCGCGCCGCGGCGAGCGCCGCGACGACGGTCTTGCCCGAGCCGACGTCGCCCTGGAGCAGGCGATGCATCGGCACCGCGCGCGCGAGGTCGGCGTCGATCTCCTCGGCGACGCGGCGTTGCGCGCGCGTGAGCTCGAACGGCAGCACCGCGAGGAAGCGCTCGTGCAGCGCGCCGCGCACGGCGGCGAGCAGCGGCGCGCGCTGGCGCTGCCGCTCGCGTTGCGCGAGCAACTGCGACAGCTGCTGGGCGAGCAGCTCCTCGAACTTGAGGCGCTGCCAGGCGGGATGCGAGCGGTCCTCGAGGGCGGCCGCCTCGAGGCCGGGGGCGGGCTCGTGCAGGCGATCGAGCGCCTGGCGCAAGGTCGGCAGCCCGCGCGGAACGATGCCCTCGGGCAGGTGCTCGTCGAGGTCCGCGCGCGCGCGGCCGAGGGCGATCGCCTTGCGCAGCACCGCCTGCGACAGCTGGACGGTGCTCGGATAGACC
>DATIDZ010000212.1:0-5167 GCA_035456045.1 Caldimonas sp. | reverse complement strand
CCGCTCGGCGGGTGCCACCAATGCTGGACGTCGCCTTCGACGAATTGACGGCCTGCGCACAGCGCGATTTGCGCACGCACGAGGCTGGGCTGCGCATGGACGAGCGCCATCACGTCCTGCAGCTGATCGCGAAAGCCATAGGCGCCGCTCGACTGATAAAACGCGGTCCGGCCCCACAGCCGTGATGCAAGCACCTGGTAGACGAGCCACCCGTTGGCGAGCGCGTTCACGGCCGGATCGGGCGTGCGTACGCTCACCGCGCCGAGCGTCCGGCGCCAGCGCTCCTGCACGGCGGCGAAAGAGGCATGCGCCGACGCGGCACCGCGCCATCGTGCGGCCAATTCGCGGGCCTCTGCGGCAGTCTTTGCGGCGCCAAGGCGAAACGTCACCTCTCGCGCCTGACCCGGGGCGAGATCGACGCTGACGCGGAGCGCCGCGCAAGGGTCGAGAGCTGCGCCGAACCGACCCGCCCACTGCGCCCGCGAGAGCGCAGCAGGCGCGGCACGCGAACCCCCTACGCCGAAGAAGTCGAGGCGATCGCCGGTCGCGCTGCGGGACCGGTCGGCGGTTCGGGTTGCGCGGCCCTCGCCTGCAGGATCATCGTCATCGATGTCGGCATCGAGAAACGCGGTGCGTCCGGCGAAGTCCGTCTGATAGCCGTTCCTTGCATAAATCACGCCGCTCTCGGCGTCGGTCTCGGTGACCACGTGCAGCAACGTCTTGCCGCGCTCGTCGCCGAGCACCCACTCGACATAGCCGGTGACCGCGAGGCGGCGGACTTCGGCCGAACGATTGCGAAGCGTCAGCGCGGAGAACTTGACCGGCGAGTCCGTCGCGACGTGGACGCGCAGCGTCGACGCGATGCCATCCTCCTCGTGCTCGAAGACGCTGTAGCCGAAGCCGTGGCGGGTGATGAACTCCCCCTCGCTTCGAGTCGGCAGGAGCGTCGGCGACCAGACGCGTCCGCTCGCCTCGTCACGCAGGTAGAACGCTTCGCCGGAAGGATCGCTCACCGGGTCGTTCGACCACGGCGTCAGGCGGAACTCGTGCGCGTTCTGGCTCCAGGTCGACGCGCTGCCGCTCTCCGAGACGATCGTGCCGAATTCGGCGTTGGCGATGACGTTGGTCCACGGTGCGGGCGTCGGCTCCGCGGCGGTGGTGCGGATCGCATATTCGGTCAGGTCGGCCGCGAAGTCGCCGTGGCCGTTGCCAGCGAGCGGATCGACCTGGCGGCGCACCGGGTTCGCGGCGCCTTGCCCCGAGGCGGCGCATGATCGCGCGTGCGGCCGGCCCGGCGCGAGTCGCTTGACCCACTCCGGCCACGAACCGCTCGCCGCGATTCGCGCCACGCTCCTGAGCAAGGTGCGGTCGCCGTCGTCGAGCCTGGCGCCGTCTCGCACGAAGATGCCGCCGGGTTTGCCGATCACGTCGGCGCCAGGCCCCGCAGCGAGCGCGGCCTGCACCACAGCGAGCAGCGCCGGCGTTGCCGATCCCTCGGCGCAGACGATCATCAGCTCGGCGGAGACGCCGTGGGCCTGCCAGAACGCGTGGGCGCTAACGAATTGCTGCACAAGGTCGATCTGCGCGACGTTGGCGATCTCGACCAGCACCACGGGAACGTCGCCCGAGATGCCGAATCCCCAGAGCGACGACTGGCCGCGCTCGTTGCGGGCGATGGCCGAGGCGTCGCCGCGCAGCGCGGGGTCGGCGACCCGCAGCGCGCCGGCCAGGCGCTCATAGATGAGACCGTCGGCCGTGCTGGCACCGATGCGTCGCAACGTCGCCTCGCGGCAGGCGCCGGCGCCCCTCAGCAGCCGCTCGCCCGCGACGTCCTCGCGGCATCGGCGCGCCAGAGCCTTCGCCTCGGTCCTGGAAGGCGCAATGCCGGTGAACCAGTCCACGACGCAGGTCGCGTCGGGCATGAGCTCGAGCGGAACGCGGATTGCAGCGATCGCGTCGAGGACCGCACCCGCCTGCCCCGAGAGCGGCGCCGCGTCGTTCAGCGCCTGCGCTTGGGCGAGGCTTCGGCCACGGCCGATGAAGCGCATGCGATCGGTCTGGAACGACGCGGCGCGGGCGACCTCGCAACCTGCCGCGACATGCGGGCGAACCGAATGGAAGCACCAGCGTCGCGGCTCGCCCGCGTCGCTTTGGCGGCGCGTCGCGAAGATCGCGCCCAGCGCCGGCTCGACCGACGTTTCGACGAAGAGCTTGCTGAAGGCCGGGTGCGCCGAATCCGTCGCAGCCGGTGCGAGCACGATCTCGGCGTAGCTCGTAAGCGACAGACGACGCCGCCGCGCCGCGAAGTTCGTGATGCGGAGTCGACGCAGCTCTATGTCGTGAGCGGCGTCGACTGCGACCGTGAGGACGGTCGCAAGCTCATCGTCGCGACGCGTCAAGACCGCAGCGCCGTCCTGGAACGCCAAGTTCGCGGAAAGGTCGTCGCCGCCGATCGGCCGCGCCCCGATCTGCCGGACCTGCTGGGTCTCGTCGTCGCGAACGAACAGGAAGGTGCCGCAGTCATCCAGCGCGGAGTCTTCGCGCCAGCGTGTGACCGCGATGTCCTGCCATCGGCTGTCGCCGCTTCCCTCGGCCATCACCATGACGTGATAGCGGCCGTTCGAGAGAAACGTCGCTTCGGTCATGGCGGAGTCAGGCAACGCTCGGCAGCGCGTTGTCCGCGGGCCTTTCGTGCGCGCGGAGTCGAGCGATCGCGGCGGCGTAGTCCGGCGAACCGAATATCGCCGAGCCGGCGACGAGGGCATTGGCGCCGGCCTCGACGGCGTGCCATGCGCTGGCGCCGTCCTGGCCGCCGTCGACCTCGATCCACGGGTCCAGGCCGCGGCCGTCGCACAATCGCCGCAAGGCGCGAATCTTGGGCAGCACTTCGGGCAGAAAGCGCTGGCCGCCGAACCCCGGGTTGACCGCCATCACGAGGACGATGTCGCTCAGGTGAAGCACTTCCTCGACGAAGGCCAGCGGGCTCGCCGGGTCGAGGACGACGCCGGCCTTCTTGCCAAGCTCGCGGATCCGGCTCAGCACGCGGTGCAGGTGGATCGTCGAGGCGGGCTCCGCCTGCACCAGCAGATGGTCGGCGCCGGCGCGCGCGAAATCCTCGAGCCATCGCTCCGGCTCGACGACCATCAGGTGGACATTGAGCGGCTTGGTCGTCGCACGCCGTACGGCCTCAATCACGACCGACCCGAAGCTGATGTTGGGCACGAAGCGGCCGTCCATCACGTCGACATGGATCCAGTCGGCTCCCGCCGCATCGACGGCCCGCACCTCGGCATCGAGACGGCCGAAGTCGGCGGCAAGGATCGAGGGCGCGATGACGAGCGGCTTCATCGCCGGGCGGTAGCATGTTGCATCGCCGAACCCCTCCGCAAGCGTCCGTGACTGCGCCCAGACCGCAGACTTGCCATTGGCTGCTGTTCGCCAACGCCGCGACATTGCAGCGCGCCGTTGCCGAGCGCTGCCTGACCGCGGCACGGCGGGCGATTGCGCTGCGCGGACGCTTCGACCTCGTCCTCGCGGGCGGCGAGACCCCGCGCCCCGTGTACGAACTCTTGCGCCGGGCGCCGGCAACCTGGCAGCAATGGCACGTGTACTTCGGTGACGAGCGCTGCCTGCCGCGCGACGACCCAGGCCGGAATTCGCGCATGGCGCGCGAGGCCTGGCTCGACCACGTGGAGATCCCGAGCGGGCAGACTCATGAGATCCCGGCCGAGCTCGGCGCAGCCGAAGCAGCCCGGCGCTATGGCGCGTTGCTCGACGGCGTCGGCCGTTTCGATCTTGTTCTTCTCGGACTCGGCGAGGACGGCCACACCGGCAGTCTGTTTCCGGGCCATCCCATGGGTGAAGCCCGAGGCTCGCCCGACGTCATGGTGGTCTTCGACGCCCCCAAATCGCCGCCCGGGCGCGTCACCCTCAGCGCGCGTCGTTTCAGCGACACCGAGGCGGCCGTCTTTCTCGTCGTCGGCGAGGCAAAACGCGCAGCAGTTGCCCGCTGGTGCGCGGGGGATTCGATTCCGGCTCGCTTCATCGCGCCGGAGGCGGGCGTCGAGGTCTTCGTCGAGGCAACGATCGTGCGCTAGTCGCGCAAGGGGAGGTCGCATCGCGGATCTGCACTTCCGACGAAAACCGGCACGTATCAGGCCTCGTTTCCTATCTCTTCGAGATCCCGTGGTCGGCGGCCGGCGCCTCGTTCTGCACGGCCTTCCTTGCCCGGGTTCGGGCGTTCGCCTCACAACCCTTCTTCTCGTCTCCCTTCATCGCTTGGCACTTACTCATCCGCTGGTCCTCCTCAGCCTGCGCATCGACCTTCTTCTTGCCGATCGACTTCGCCTTGGTCGCGTAGCCATCAGGAGCGTTGTTGGAGGCGTCTGTGCCCTGCGTGGCAGCGAAAGTCCAGCTGGCCATCGTCATGGCCAAGATCGAGGTTGCGCTGCGCATCAATGTCTTCATCACGTTCTCCTTGCATCGGTACTGCACTAAACGTCAGTGGCCTTTCGACTGCAATGGCTGACGTTTGCGAGCCCGGGTCTATCATAAGTTGATATGTTTGCGCCCGGAATCTATACTGGTCGCCTCCTACGATCGATCACGTTCATGTCCTACAAGGCCGCCGTCTCTAGGCAGGAATTCGAAGCGCTGGCGGAGTTCCGATACCGCCTGCGTCACTTCCTTCGCTTCAGCGAGGATGCGGCCCGATCCGCGGGCCTCACGCCCTTGCAGTACCAGCTGTTGATTCAGGTCAAGGGAATGAGCGGTCGACGATGGGCTTTGATCGGAGAGCTGGCGGAGCGCCTGCAGATTGCGCCGCATGGCGCCGTCAGCCTCGTCACGCGGTGCGAGATGGCCGGGCTGGTGACGCGCGTCGCCTCAGACATCGACCGGCGTCAGGTACAGGTGTTTCTGACTCCCGACGGCGACCGCCTGGTGCGTCGCGTTGCGCGGATTCACAGGGAGGAATTGGGGTCGTTGACCGAGATCCTCGAGACCCTTCGCGCGATCGGCCGGAACTGACGCTATTCGCGAGAAGCAGCATCAGACAAGACACAGCTCGAGCCATCGTCCCGCGCCCGGGAGATCGTGTCGATCTGGGTGGTGTGAAGCGGATCGATGAGACGGCCGACTTCCTGCGCACGCAGCGTCGCCCTCAGGG
>DATIDZ010000211.1:0-4928 GCA_035456045.1 Caldimonas sp. | reverse complement strand
CCACCATCGCCAGCCTTGCGATCACGCCGTACATGTAGAAGCGGTTCGGCGCACTCGCCCCCGGCTTCGCGCCCGGCTTGGGCAGGTGGCTCGATTCGGCGAACGCGAGCGGCACGAAGCTCGCCCCGGGCGAGTTCAGGTTCTCGTCGGTGCCGCGTTCCGGATTGACGCGGTAGAAGCCGCCGACGACGTAGCGGTCGATCATGTAGACCACCGGCTCGGCCACCGCGTCGTTGACGCGCTCGTAGGTCGGCACGCCCTCCTGCAGGATGACCTCGCTGACCTCCTGGCCGTCCTTGATCACGCTCATCTTGTTGCGCGTGCGCCGGTTGATGTCGGCGAGGTCCTTCGGGTCGCGCACCGTCATGATGCCCATGCCGTAGGTGCCGGCGTCGGCCTTGACGATGATGAACGGCTTTTCCTGGATGCCGTATTCCTTGTACTTGCGGCGGATCTTGCCGAGCAGCGTCTCGGCGTTGCTCATCAGGCACTCGGCGCCGGAGCCGTCGGAGAAGTTGACCTCGCCGCAGCGCGCGAACATCGGGTTGACGAGCCACGGGTCCATGCCGAGGAGCTTGGCGAACTTCTTCGCGACCTCCTCGTAGGCGGCGAAGTGGTTCGTCTTCCTGCGCACGGCCCAGCCGGCGTGCAGCGGCGGCAGCAGGTACTGCTCGTGCAGGCCCTCGAGGATCTTCGGGATCCCCGCCGAAAGGTCGTTGTTGAGGAGGATCGTGCAGGGATCGAAGTCCTTCAGACCCAGGCGGTTGCGCGTCCGCACGAGCGGCTCGACGGTGAGCGCGCTGCCGTCGGGCAGCGGCACTTCGGTCGGAGACGTGATCGCCTCGTCGAGGGTGCCGAGGCGGACGTTCAGGCCCGCCTGGTGGAAGATCTCCATCAGCCGCGCGACGTTCATCAGATAGAACGAGTTGCGGGTGTGCTTCTCCGGGATGAGGAGGAGGTTCTTCGCTTCCGGGCAGATCTTCTCGATCGCCGCCATCGCCGCCTGGACGGCCAGCGGCAGCATCTCGGTCGTCAGGTTGTTGAAGCCGCCCGGGAAGAGGTTGGTGTCGACCGGCGCCAGCTTGAAGCCGGCGTTGCGCAGATCCACCGACGTGTAGAACGGCGGCGTGTGCTCCATCCACTCGAGCCGGAACCACCGCTCGATGGCGGGCAGCGACTCGAGCATGCGCTGCTCGAGCTCGTTGATGGGCCCGGTGAGGGCGGTGATGAGGTGGGGAACCATGGAAACGTGAGCCGGCCGCCCGCGACAAGGGTGACGGGCGGAGCCGGGATTCTAGGCATATGGGGCGCCCGGGCGCCGACGCAAGCGACCGCCGGCGCCAAGAAAAAGGGGCCACCCGCGAGGGTGGCCCGGGACGACGTCGGGGCCGCGGAAGCGGCCCGCCGCCGGTCACCCGTTGTACGCGGTCTCGCCGTGCGACGTGATGTCGAGGCCCTCGCGCTCGTCTTCCTCGCTGACGCGCAGGCCGATGGTCATGTCGACCAGCTTGTACGAGATCAGCGAGACGATGCCCGACCAGACGACCGTCACGAGCACGGCCTTGGCCTGGGCCCAGACCTGCGTCGCGATCGAGTAGTTCTCGGGCTTGACCAGCTCGCCGGTGAACCAGTTGTCCGGGAAGCTCGGGCCGCCGAGCGACGGCGAGTTGAAGACGCCCGTCAGCAGCGCGCCGACGATGCCGCCGACGCCGTGGACGCCGAAGACGTCGAGCGAGTCGTCGGCGCCGAGCATCTTCTTGAGGCCGTGCACGCCCCAGAGGCAGGCGAAGCCGGCGACGATGCCGATCACGAGCGCGCCGAGCAGGCCGACGTTGCCGCATGCCGGCGTGATCGCCACCAGGCCCGCGACGGCGCCCGACGCGGCACCAAGCATCGATGCCCGGCCCTTGTTGATCATCGCTTCGCCGAGCGACCACGCCAGCACCGCCGCGGCCGTGGCCGAGAAGGTGTTGATGAAGGCGAGGACCGCGCTGTTGCCCGCTTCCAGGGCCGAGCCGGCGTTGAAGCCGAACCAGCCGACCCACAGGAGCGCCGCACCGACCATCGTCAGCGTCAGCGAATGCGGCGTGAACGCTTCCCGGCCGTAGCCGATCCGCTTGCCGACCATGTAGGCGCCGACCAGGCCGGCGACCGCCGCGTTGATGTGGACGACCGTGCCGCCGGCGAAGTCGAGCGTCCCCCACTGCCAGATCAGGCCGGCCTTGGCGTTGGTGGCGTCGACGATCGCCTTGCTCGTGTAGGCGTCCGGCCCCGGCCAGAACCAGACCATGTGGGCGATCGGCGTGTAGGCGAAGGTGAACCACAGCACCATGAAGGCGAGCACGGCGGCGAACTTCATCCGCTCGGCGAACGCGCCGACGATCAGGCAGCAGGTGATCGCCGCGAAGGTCGCCTGGAACGCCATGAACAGCAGCTCGGGAATGACGACGCCCTTGCTGAAGGTGCCCGCCATGGCCATCGTCCCCGCGATCGGGTCGTACAGCCCCTTCATGAAGACGCGGTCGAAGCTGCCGAAGTACGCGTTGCCTTCGGTGAACGCGAGGCTGTAGCCGTAGAGGCACCACAGCACGACGATCATCGAGAAGGTGACGAACACCTGCATCAGCACCGACAGCATGTTCTTGCTGCGGACGAGGCCGCCGTAGAACAGCGCCAGCGCCGGGATCGACATCATGATGACGAGCGCGGTGCAGACGAGCATCCAGGCGACGTCGCCCTTGTTGGGAACCGCTGCCGGGGCCGCCGAAGCGGCCGCCGAGGCGGCGTCGGCAGCGGCCGGTGCCGAGCCCGCGACCGCCGGCGCTGCCGCCGAGGCCGCGTCGGAGGCCGCCTGCGCGAACGCGCCGCCGCCAGCGACGAACATCAGCAAGCCGAAGAGGAAGGCAAGTAGAAGTTTGTTCATGGTGTTGTTCTTGTGGGGCTCAGAGAGCGTCCTTGCCGGTCTCGCCGGTCCGGATGCGGATCACCTGATCGAGCGCCGAGACGAAGATCTTTCCGTCGCCGATCTTGCCGGTCCGGGCAGCGGCCTCGATCGCCTCGATGACGCGGTCGACGATCGCGTCGTCGACGGCCGCCTCGATCTTCACCTTGGGCAGGAAGTCGACGACGTACTCGGCGCCGCGGTACAGCTCGGTGTGCCCCTTCTGCCGCCCGAATCCCTTCACTTCCGTCACCGTGACGCCCTGCACGCCGATCGCGCTCAGGGCCTCACGCACTTCGTCGAGCTTGAACGGCTTGACGATCGCGGTCACCATCTTCATTGCGAGTCCCTCCCAGGGCTTGTGATCAGAACGACTTCGACACCGACAGCACGACGGTGTCGCTGCTGATGTTGCGGTTGGTGAGCGCGGCGGTTCCGCCGGTCAGGTCGCGGTTGGTGCCGACGTAGGCAGCGCCGAGGAGAAAGCCGCTCAGGTCGTACGTGACGCCGATCTTCCAGTCCGTGATGCTGTCCTGGAGCGACGTCCCGCCGATCTCGATGACGCGCGCGTTGTTCTTCAGCTTCTGGTAGCCGAGGTGGCCGATGATCGAGAAGCCGCTGCCAATCTCGTAGGTGCCGTTGCCCTCGAGGTACCAGGAATTCTTCGAGTCGTTGACGCCGAAGAAATCGCTGATGGCGTGCGAGTACTTGACGCTGACCGGGCCGTAGCCCGCGCTGATGTAGAGCTCGGTGTTGTCGATCTTGAACGTGCCGCCCGCACCGCTGCCCGGGTAGTAGTAGTAGAGGGCACCGAAGTCGAGCGCCACGGGACCGGCCGACATCTTGTAGCCGCCGTAGAAATCCATCTCGAGGTTCGCGCCGTTGTACAGCGAGCTGTCGACGTTCGAGTTCCAGTTGCCTGCGTAGAAGCCGGAGGCGTGGGCGACGTCGAAGCCGCCCTGGAAGGCCGGCTTCCTGTTGGTCTGCGAGATGCCGCGGAAGCGGTAGTCGCTGAAGACGCCGGCGTTGCCGGTGAACGTCCAGTCGGACTTCACCTCGGGTGCGGCCGGTGCCGCCGGCGCCGGCGCCGGCGTGGTCTGCGCTTGCGCGCCCAGCGAGGCGAGGGTGAGGAGAGGCAAGAGGATCAGTGAGCGCTTCGTCATGGGATTCCCGGAACTTTTGTTGAGATCGAACCTCGTTTCGCACGTTGCGTGCCACAGCCTCGTTCGCGGCGACGCCCCAAGACGGAGCGCGTCGCGCGCGTCGACTTTCGCGATGGCACCAAGCGAAGGCCTGACGCCCGTCGAGTGCCCACTTTTGGGCGACGCGAGCGCCCCTCGGCCTCCGGAGAATGGGTCGGATGTCTTTCGCCCTCGTTCGCAGCCGCGCCCTGCGCGGTCTGGAGTCTCCGGCGGTGACGGTCGAGGTCCACCTCGCCAACGGCCTGCCGAGCTTCACGCTTGTCGGGCTGGCCGACACCGAGGTCAAGGAGTCGCGCGAGCGCGTGCGCGCCGCCCTGCAGACGAGCGGCCTCGACTTTCCTCACAACAAGCGCGTGACGGTCAGCCTCGCGCCGGCGGACCTCCCCAAGGAATCGGGCCGCTTCGACCTGCCGATCGCCCTCGGCATCCTCGCCGCCGCAGGTCACATCGACGCCGCGCTGCTCGACGCGTTCGAGTTCGCCGGAGAGCTGTCGCTCGGCGGCCAGCTGCGACCCGTGCACGGCGCGCTGGCGATGGCGCTGGCGTTGCGGCGCGCATCGGCGCCGACGCGGCGAACGCTCGTCCTGCCGCAGGCGAGCGCCGACGAGTCGGCGCTCGTGGGCGGCCTGGCCGTGGTCGGCGCCGACCACCTGCTCGACGTCGTCCGCGCCCTGCTGCCCGGCGATGCCGCCGACGCGAGCGGCCTGCACGCGCCGCGCGAGCAGCCGCGCCGTCCGGCGCCCGCGCTGCACGACCTCGCCGACGTGCGCGGCCAGAGTGCCGCC
>DATIDZ010000210.1:0-2019 GCA_035456045.1 Caldimonas sp. | reverse complement strand
CTGCATGCGCCACCGCGAACCGAACCGGATTGCGTCACCGGTCACGGTGAGACGCCCTTGAAGGCGGCCGCGCGTACCCTCGACGTGGAGAGGGAGGCGCCGCGGGCGCCCGTTCCCGCAGCGGTGCTTGCCCTCTGCGCGGTGCTCGCCGTGGCGGTGCCGACGCTCATCGCCTTCAATGTCGCGCCGTCGGCAACGTTCTTCAACCAAGCGGCGGCGCTGGTGGGGTGGGGCGGGTTCCTGATCGTGCTCGCGACGTGCCTGCCGCGCGAATCGTGGCCCCGCTCGCGCGGGGCGCTCGCCCTGCTCGTCGCGATGGCGCTCGTCGCGGTCAGCGCCCTTGCTGCGTCGCTGTTCGCCGCGGTTCCGTCGACGCTGTCGCTGTCGGCGGCCGGGACGATCCTGCCGGCCGTCCTGGTCGTGGCGATGGCCGCTTCCGCGCAGCGCGCCGGCCTCGGCGGCTTCGCCTTTCGCGCCTTCTGCATCGGTCTCCTGGTTGCGGGCATGGCAAGCACGGCGATCGGCTTGGTGCAGGTTTTCGCACCGCATGTAGCCGATGGCACCTGGGTTGCACCGCCCGCCCTCCCCGGTCGCGCGAGTGGCAACCTGCGCCAGCCGAACCACCTGAGCAGCCTCCTGCTCTGGTCGGTCGTCGGCGCCGTCTGGCTCGCCGAGGCGAAGGTGCTCGAGCGTCGCATCGCCGCCGTGCTCGCCACAGCGTTCATCTACGTGGTGTTCCTGAGCGCGTCGCGGACGGGCGCCATCGGCATGCTCACGCTCGCCGGCTGGGGGCTTTTCGATCGACGTCTGTCACGCTCCTCGCGTGCTTTCCTGCTGCTGACGCCGCTCCTCTACGCGGCCATGTGGGGACTGACAGCAGCCTGGACCGCGCAAAGCCATGAGGTTGTGGGCGCGGGGACGCGATTCGCCAAGGGCGTCGACCTGGCCACCAACCGTTACGACGTCTGGTCGAACACCCTCTCCCTCATCGCCTCGCATCCCTGGCTCGGGGTCGGCTTCGGCGACTTCAACTTCGCCTGGACGCTGACGGCGTTCCCCGGTCGGCCGACCGAGTTCTTCGACCACACCCACAACCTCGTCCTCAACTTCATGGTCGAGATGGGCGTGCCGCTGGCGCTGCTCGTGCTGGCGCTGATGGTCTACGCGCTCTGGCGGGCGCTGCGCCACGCCCTCCTCGACGGCCGCGAGCCGGGCACGGGCTATCCAGTCCAGCGCGCCGCCTTCGTGATCGTCTTCCTCGTCGCCGTCCACAGCATGCTCGAGTACCCGCTCTGGTACGCGTACTTCCTGCTGCCGGCGGCGTTCGCGTTCGGCCTCTGCCTCGAGCGCCCGGTGGCGCGCGAGGCCGCGATGGCGACCGGCACGGAGGGCGCGAACGTCACGCGCCCGTACGTCATCGCCGCCATGTTCCTGATCCTCGGCGGCACCCTCGCCGTCTACGACTACATGCGCGTCGTCGTCATCTTCGTGCCGCCCGCACGTGCCGGCTCGCTCGAGCAGCGCATCGCCGACGGGCGCAAGAGCGTCCTGTTCGGGCACCACGCCGACTACGCCGCCGCCACGGTCACCGAGCATCCCGGCACGCAGATGAAGGCGTTCGAGCGCGCGCCCCACTATCTCCTCGACTCGCGCCTCATGATGGCCTGGGCGAAGGCGCTCGACGAGCGCGGCGAGACCGACAAGGGACGCTGGGTCGCGGCCCGCCTCAAGGAGTTCCGCAGCGACTCGGCCGCGGAGTTCTTCGCGCCCTGCGCTTCGGGCGCCGCCGCGGGCGAGCCGGTGCCGTTTCAGTGCCAGCCGCCGACGCGGACGTATCGCTTCGAGGACTTCCGCTAGCGCGGTCGGCCGCGCGCCGGCGGCGACTACGCGGCCGCGACCCAGTCGCCCGACTTGCCGCCCCGTTTCTCGAGCACGCGCACGTCGCCGATGACCATGCCGCGGTCGGCGGCCTTGCACATGTCGTAGATGGTCAAGAGGCCCACCTGCACGGCGCACAGG
>DATIDZ010000209.1:0-14116 GCA_035456045.1 Caldimonas sp. | reverse complement strand
CACCGTTGGTCCCGAAATGGGCGTGCAGGTGATCGATGCGGGCCACGCGCAGCTGCCGGCACAGCCAGGCGGCCTCGGCGAGGTAGACGAGGTGGACCGGCCAGGGTCGGGGCGAGCGCCGCGAGAGGCGCAGCGCCGTCGCGAGCGCCCGCGCGAAGCGGACCGGCGCGCGCACGATCGTCGCCACCACGGCGCCCGCCAGCGGCAGGGCGCCGCCTGCGAGCACGTAGCGCGTGCGCGCCTTCTCCTCGACGTCGGCGCGATCGGCGACATCGGCATCCCAGCCCCGCAAGGCGAAGCGCGTCACCGACACGCCCTGCTGCTCGAGCGCTCGGATCTCGCGACGGATGAAGGTGTGACTCACCTTCGGGTACTGGTTGACGAGATAAGCGACGGCGACGGCCGCGACGGCCGCCCCCGCCGTGCGGAGCTCGCCTCGAGCAGGTCCCGGCGCGACGGCGGCGTCGTTCATCAGCGGAAGTAGTGGCGCACGGCGGCGACGATGCCGTCCCGCACCATCGCCTCGCGCGTGCCCGCGGGTTTCCACCCCAGCACGGCGCGCGTCTCGCTGCTGTCGTAGCGCGCGCGGTGGGCGCGGCAATCCCAGTCGCGGTAGCTCGGCACGCGCCGGTTGGGGTGGCGGACGAGGTGCTTCACGATCTCCTTCGCCACGTCGAGCACGTAGAAGCGCCAGATCGGCGTCGGCGTCGCATCGATGCGCGTCGCGCTCGCCGCGGCCAGCTCGCCGACGTACTCGCGCGCGCTCAGCAGCGGCTCGTCGGTGAGGAGCAGCGTCTTGCCCTCGATGCCGGGACGGTCGAGCGCGAGCGCGAGGCCTTCGGCCACGTCGTCGACCAGCACCAGCGGGAGCTTGGTCGTGCCGTCGCCCCACAGCTGCGCCCGCGTGTCGGAATGGAACATGCCGACGCCCCAGTGGGCGGGCGGGCTGCCCGCGCCGACGACGACACCGGGCCGCAATATCACCAGCGGCAAGCCGCGCTCGACGTGCATGCGCTGCAGCAGCGCCTCGCACGCGGCCTTGGAGCGCGCATAGAGGTTGCGGCTCTCGATGCGCGCGTCGACCGGCGTGCGGGCGTCGATCACGGTGCGGGCATCGGCCGAGTCGTAGGAATCGATCGTGCCGGTGTAGACGAAGCGCCGGACGCCGTGCGCCAGCACCGCCTCGGCGAGCACGCGCGTCGGCTCGACGTCGTCGCGCACGTAGTCGGCCCAGCGCTTCCCGGTGGCCTTGGCGAGGTGGTAGACGACCTCGATGCCGCGCAGCGCCTCGTCGAGCGCCTGCCGATCGCCGTGGTCGCCCTGGACGATCTCGACCGGCAGCCCGTCGAGCGCCATTCGCGCAGCGACGAGGCTGCGCGACATGACGCGCACGCCGACGCCGCGCTTGACCAGCGCCTCCACCAGGCGCTTGCCGATGAAGCCGGTGCCGCCGATCACCAGCACGCGAGCTGGCGCGAGCGGCGCGACGTCGCGGAAGCGGATCGGCTTCGGCGGCGACGCGGGCTCGGCACCGGCGGCGGCGACGATGCGCTCGCACAGGCGGATCACCTCGGCTCCGAAGCTGCCCCGCAGCCGCGGATCGAGGCCGTCGGCGAACGTCCGGTAGTACGCCGCGACGCTGTTCGAGATGCTCGCCTGGAAGGCGGAGTCGTACGGCGTCCTCGCGAAGGTCGAGGCCAGCCGTCGCCCGACGTTGCGCCAGCCCTGGCCGGCGATCGCCCGGGCCATCGACCGCGCCGTGTGCAGCGGATCGAACATCGCGCTGTTGCTCTCGGCGCGCTCGCGCCAGTACAGGTCGCGCTCGAAGTCGAGACGCGCCACCGCGGCGGCGCCGCGCAGGTGGACGCTGCGATCGGGCTGGCCGGGAGCGACCGACAGGTTCAGGCTCACCGACGCGATGCCGCCTCTGCCGATGACGTTCCAGTGGCGATACACGCGCTGATCGCCCGGCAGCACGATCGGGTGCGCCGCCACCGCCGCGACGTCGTCGAGCGGACCTAGCAGATCGGTGGCGAACGCGGCGAGGTGCGAGCCCAGCTCGTAGAGCAGGTTGCCCTCCGAGCCGAGGATCCAGTTGTTGAACGGGCCGAACTGGATCAGACCGAGCGCATACAGCCAGTTGACGCTCAGGTGATCGAGCGTGCCGAGCGCGCCGCTCGCGGCATCGCGTCGCATCGCCTCGTAGCCGGGCGTGAAGAGGAAGTTGTGGTTGACGCCCAGGCGCAGGCCACGCGCTATGGCGAGCTCGGCCAGCGCGTTGCACTCGGCGGCGCTCAGCCCCATCGGCTTCTCGACGAGCACGCTCTTGCCCGCCATGAGCAGGCGGCGCGTGACGTCCTCGTGCAGGAACGGCGGGAGCAGCACGTGGACGACGTCGCAGTCGGAGGCGATCAGCTCGTCGACGGAGGTGAAGACCTGACCGATGCCGAACGCCGATGCGATCTGGCTCGCGCGCTCCTTCGAGACGTCGCACACCGCCGTCATCGCGACGTCGTCGAGCGCGGACAGCGCGCGCGCATGCGCCTGGACGATGTAGCCTGCACCGAGCAGGCCGACCTTGAATCGGGTCACGGACACCTTGTCATCGCTCGCACCGGATCACTTGTATTCGATGATCCGGAATCGACCGGCCATGTTGTTGACGTAGAACTTGAGCAGACCCCAGGCCTCGGCGAACTTGCCGATGACCACGAAGCGCGCATACAGCCGCGCCTCCGCGCCGCTGTCGCCCAGTCGGCGACGGTACCTGGTGATTCGCTGGCCGAGCACGCCGTAACCGACCGCCAGCAGCAGCGACAGGCCGTGGGTCGCCGGCGCCAGCGCCAGCATTGTCGCCGGCAGGGCCAGGCCCCAGACGAGCACGCTGCGCCGCTCGCGTGCGCAATCGCGCATCTCGCCGCGGCCGTGCAGGCTGAACCGCTGGCCGATCGCATGGCCGCCGCGAACGGCACGGCGCCACCATTGCGAGAAGCGATGGATGTCGGCGTCGTGGGTGGCCATGTCGACGGCGATCTTGGTCACCTTGAATCCCGCCATCGCGACGCGAACGCCGAACTCGGAGTCCTCGCCGGCGATGACCTGCTCGTTGAATCCGCCGACGCGCGCGAACACGTCGGCGCGCACGAGCATGATTCCGCCGAGCGCGCCGAAGTTGCTCAGGTCGCCGGGTGTCGAGCGCCACTCGAGGGCGCAGAGGCGGTTGTAGGCCGACGCCTCGGGGTGCCGTTCGCGCAGCGGACCGATGACGACGGCACGCGCCGCATCGCCGGCCATGGCCTGCTCGGCGGCCTCGAGCCATCCCGGCAGCAGGGTGCAGTCGCCGTCGAGGAACTGGATCAGGCGCAGCTCCGGACGCGCTGCGAGCAGCGCCCGAAACCCTTCGTTGCGCGCCCGGGCCGCCGAGAACGGCCGCGCCGGATCGAGCGGCAGCGCGAGGTCGCAGACCGCGGCGGCGCGCTCGAGGCTGCCGTCGCCGGATCCGGAGTCGACGTAGGCGACGGGACAGCCCAGCGATTGGACCGACCGCAGGCACGCGGCCAGGCGCTCGCCCTCGTTGCGGCCGATGATGACGATGCCCGGGCGCAGACTCATCGCGAAGCGCTGTCCATCGCGTCACTGACCACGCGCGATCCGCACGAGCTCGCCGCCGAGTGCGGCGCGCACGTCGCCGAGCAGGAGGTCGCCCGTCATTCGGCTCGGCTCGTCTGCGTGGCCGGCGCGTCCGCCGAGGCCGAGGAGGCGGCGCAGGACCAGGCTGGTCCGGCCGAGCGCCCAGAGCAGGTCGGCCAGCACGAGGCCACCGATCCCGTAGGCCTTCACGAAGAAGCGCCGTCGCGACGCGAACCAGTAGGCGGGCAGACGCTGTCGCGCTGCCTTGATGCCGGTGGCCGCGCCCTCGAGGTGCATGACGCGCGCATCGGCGACGAGCCAGCACGACCAGCCTGCCTGGCGCGCGCGACGACAGAAGTCGACCTCCTCGTAGTACAGGAAGAAGCCTTCGTCCAGCGGCCCGACCGCATCGAGCACCTCGCGCCGGATCGCCATGCAGGCGCCCGAGACCCAATCGCATTCGCGCGAGACGCCCGTGGGCGGCGGCGAGACGACATGACGCGACAGCAGCCGGGTGAGAAAGCCGAGCTTGGCGGAGGCCTCGAGCTCCCCGAGCGGCGACGGCATCGCGTGCGCCGAGACGACGAGCTCCCCGCCGGCGCCTTCGATCGCAGCGCCGGCGATGCCGGCGCGAGGCTGCGAGGCGAGCTGCCTCATGAGGGCGGCCAGGAGGCCGGGCCGGGCGATGGCATCGGGGTTGAGAAGAACGACCGCCGCAAGCTGCGGGTCGAGCTGGCGGGCACGGCCGATCGCCGCGTTGTTGCCGTAGGCGAAGCCGCCGTTGCGCGGCAAGGGCAGGAGTTCGGCCCAGGCCTCCCAGCCGTTGTCGTGGATGGCAGACGAGATCAGCGTCACCGAATCGTCTTCCGAACAGTTGTCGACGACGATCACCCGGCCCGAGCCGAGCGAAGACACCTCTGCGGCCAGCGACGCCAGGCATTGAACCGTCAGCCGACCGGTGCGGAAGTTGACGATGATGACGAAGACGCTTCCCGTGGGCGCCGTCATCGCGACCTGCTCATGCCGATGGCCGCTTCGTACGCTTCCAGCGTCTTCGCGACCACGGTCGCGGGCGAGTGCTGCGTCAACGCGAGCTCGCGCGCGCGCTGCCCGAGCGAGGCGGCGCGGTGCGGATCGAGCAGCAGGGTCGCGATGCGCTGGCGAAGCTCTTCGTCGCTGCCGGCCTTCGCCAGCAACCCGGTCGAACCGTCGACGACGAACTCGCCCTGGCCTCCGGCATCGCTCGAGACGAGGGGGCATCCCTGGGCCATCGCCTCGAGCGCGGTGTAGCTCTGGTTCTCCCAGCGGGACGCGACGATGGTCAGGTACGCGTTCGCTCTGAGCGGATAGATCTGTTGCGGGTCGAGTCCTCCCCGGTAGTCGACGCGCGACCCGGCCGCGGGGCACAGGATCGAGCGCGCCTCGTCGAAGCCGAGGCGACGGCCCTGTGAATCGGCGACGCCGCCGTCCGGACCGACGAAGGTGAGCTGCAGCGACGGGTCGACGCCAGCCAGTGCTTCGAACGCGCGCAGAACCACGTCGCCTCCCTTGCGCTTGTCGAAGCGACCGACGAAGAGAAGGCGCTTGCGATCGCACCGGTCCAGCGCCCATACCGGCGCAGAAGGAGGCAGCGACAGCGGATTGTCGATGTGGCGTGCGAGCGCCGGCTTGAGGTCGTAGCGCGCGATCGTCTCGTCGAGGGTGCGCTGTGCCGGCGAGGTCACGCACGCCATGCGCATGAGCGCGCGCCCTTCCCGCGCAATCCTCGCGCGTGCCAGCGGCGTTTCGAGCTCGTCCTCGACGAGCGAGAGGAAGGCCGGGCCGTGCAGCTTGACGACCGTCGGGATGGAGGTCATCTCCTGGACGTCGGCCATCCATCCGAACGACTCCTCCATCTCGAACACGTCGATCGGCGTGCGCCGATGGACGCGCAGCACGGTTGCGGCCAGACGACGGCCCCAGCCCAGGATGTGCCGCTCGGCGAAGTCTTCCCGGCCGCGCAGCCAGGATCCGACGCGTTGTCCCAGCGATCCCCGCACGGGGTGGACGTCGGCCTCCGGCTCGTCCAGCAAGGTCGTGAAGATCGAGACGCGGTGCCCCAGCCTGAGCAGTTCCTCGCGCATCCAGTGCACGTAGGTCACCACCCCGTTGGGATAGCGCTTGAGCGGCCAGGCGGGGGAATAGAGCGCGACGTGCATCGTCATGGCTTGAGGACGCAGCCGAGGAGGCGCCAGCTGCGGCCGCTCAGCGGCTCGTTCTTCAAGACCTGCATCGCGTGCTTCCCGGCCGTGCGGCGATGACCCCCTGCGAGCGCCCACCACGTCCACTTCCGGTGCAGATCGAGGCGCGATTCGGAAGTGAAGGCCGGCGGCGGGACGAGCGGAACGGCAATGCCGCGGCGAGCGCAAGCGTCGGCCACCGCGCGCAGCGCCGCCGCCGACTGCTCGGTGGCGTTGCTGTGGCTCACGTTCGTGAAGTGATTCCGGTAGTCGAGCAGGACCTCGGGAAGGTTCGCGAGCCGACCCACTTCACCGAGGCGCAGGAAGAGGTCGAGGTCTTCGACGTGCGGATAAGCGGCGCGATAGCCACCGACGGCGAGAACGGCGCGCCGGCTCATCGCCACCGTGGGGTGCAGGATGCCGATGGCCGGGCGCATCAGCGTCCGTTCGATGTCGGCATGCTCGAACCAGTCGATGAACTCGACGAGCGGCGAGCCATCGGGGTCCATGAACAGGGCGCGCGAACCGAGAGCGACGCAATCCGGATTCGCGCGAAGGTAGGCCAGCTGTCTCTCGAACCGTTCGGGTCGAGCGATGTCATCGGCATCCATGCGGAACAGCCACTCGCCCTTCGCCAAGGCGACGAGCTCGTTGAGGGCACCGACGATGCCGGTGTTGGGACGGCTGATGACTCGAACGCGCGAATCGCGCTGCTCGAAGCGTCGCAGTTGTGCGAGCGAGTCGTCGCGGGACCCGTCGTCGAGGATGAGGAATTCGAACTCGCGATGCGTCTGACGCAGGATGCTTTCGACGGCGGCCCCCACGTAACGCGATGCGTTGTAGACGGGAAGCAGCACTGAAACCGCTGTCATGTCAGGTCGACTGCCTCTCGCGGCGCCGCGGAACTGCGCGCCTCAGGCGGGCGCAGCGATTGTGCTCAACCGGTAGCTCGTTGGCCACCACAGGAAGCTTGCCGGCGGCGGAATCTGCCCCAGGCCCCAGAGATCGCGCGCCGTCACTTCGAAGAACAACGTCTCCAGCTCGATGTGATGATCGATGGCCGTGTCGCCGAGCCAGAGCGAGATCACATAGCGGCCCGGCATGAGCGGCACCATGCCCAGGTCGCACACGATCTCGCCCGCTGCCGCCGGCTCGTCGAACGCCGGCGAGTCCTGGAACCGGTTGTTGCTGTTCAGCAGGCGCTCGCCGCTGGCCGACTGGAGCACCCAGCCGATCCGTGGATGGCGGGTCGGCGTCTCAGTGGCGAACCGGATTCGCAACGCGATTTGCGATCCCATCGGCGCGCTCGCGGCCGGCTCGCCATCGACGAGGACGGCGGCGTCCTCCATCCAGATGCGAGCTCCCGAAGGTGGCTTGAACCGAACCGCGCCTGCGTGGTCGACTTGGTCCGGCACCATGTAGGCATCGACCGCGGCGTCGGCCGTGTCCTGAAGCTCGATTCGTCCATTCTTCAGGAGAATGCCTCTCGAGCAGAGGGCCCGGACGGCGGCCATGTTGTGGCTCACGAAGAGCACGGTCCGACCGCCGCCCTCGGAGATCTGCTTCATCTTTCCGAGGCACCGCTTCTGGAACTCGGCATCGCCGACCGCCAGGACTTCGTCGACGATCAGGATCTCGGGGTCGAGGTGCGCGGCGACGGCAAAGGCGAGCCGGACGTACATCCCGGACGAATATCTCTTGACCGGCGTATCGAGGAATCTCTCGATCTCGGCGAAGGCGACGATCTCGTCGAACTTGGCGGTGATCTCCCGCTTCTTCATGCCGAGGATCGAGCCGTTCAGGAAGATGTTTTCCCGCCCGCTCAACTCGGGATGAAAACCGGTGCCGACTTCGAGCAGCGACGCTACCCGTCCTCGCAGCGTCGCCGACCCCTCGGTGGGCTCGACGATCCGCGACAGCATCTTCAACAGCGTGCTCTTTCCCGCGCCGTTGCGACCGATGATCCCGACCACTTCGCCTTGGGGCACTTCGAACGACACGTCCTTGACGGCCCAGAACTCCTCCATCGACGCATCGGTGCCGCTGAGCCGGCGAAAGCGTCGCCAGGGGGCCATCGCAGCCGCCGTCAACGCCTCCCGCAGGGACGTGTGGCGATCGATCCGATGCGAGAGCTGATACGTCTTGCCTAGACCCTCTACGACGATGGCTGCCCGGTGGTCAGGCGACATCGGCGAAGCGCCTCTCGGTGCGGCGGAAATAGAAGAGTCCATAGACCAGCAGGGCGAGCGAAGACAAAGCGGAGATTCCGAGCGTGGTCAGGTTCCACGGACGCCCGAGGAGCGAGGCGCGGAACGCGTCGATGATGCCGACCATCGGATTGAGCGCCAGCAACCACTGCCACTCGGCGGGAACGATCGACACCGGGTAGATGACGGGGCTCAAGTACATCCAGACCTGAATCAGGAACGGCGTGACGTAGCGGAAGTCCCGGTACGTCACCGTGACGGCGGAGAGGACCAGCCCCACCCCGAGCGACGCGACGATCGTCAACGCCACCAGCGCCGGCATGGCGAGGAGGCCCCAGCCGGGCGAGACGCCGTAGTACGCCATCAGGCAGCCGAAGAAGGCGAAGGAGACCGCGAAGTCGACGATGCCGCTGCCCATCGCGGCCGAAGGAACGAAGAGACGCGGCAGGTAGATCTTGGTCAGCAGCGCCTGCTGGTTGAGCAGGCTCTGGCTCGACGTCGCCACGGCGGTCGAGAAGAACGTCCAGGGCAGCAGCCCGGTGTACACGAAGATCGCGTAGGGAAAGCCTTCGGAGGGCATCTTTGCCAGTCGCCCGAAGATGACCGTGAACACGAGCATCGACAGGACCGGCTGAAGCACCGCCCAGGCCACGCCGAGCACGGTCTGCTTGTAGCGCACCTTGACGTCGCGCAGCACGAGGAAATAGAGCAGCTCGCGCGACTCCCACAGCTCGCGCCAGTTGATCGCGATCCAGCCCGGCCGCGGTCGGATCAAGGTCACGTGCTCGAGCTTGTCGCTCACCGTCGAAGTGTTCATGAGGTTCGCGAGCTCATCGCTCGCCGGTGATCGACCGCCGGGCTGAACTGCGCCGTCTGGACGCGGCTTCCACAGCAGAATGCATACGAGACGGAGAGCCCGAAGAGGATGTAGAGCGTCTCGTTGTAGCCCGCGGTTGCCACGTAAACGAGCGCGGCGACCATGCACGCCAGGAGCGCCGCGCCGAGCGTCCCCGCATCTCGGTCGGCGCCGCTCTGCCGAAAGGCGACGAAGCCGCGGAACAATGCCAGAAGCGAAAATCCAACCAGGAGCGCCAGACCGACAAGGCCGTTGAAGAGCGCGGTATAGATGTAGCCGTTGACGATGTCGATGATGCCCTGGCCGTTGCGCAACGATTCCATGCGCGACGCCACGAAGGGATCGCCGAAGAAGGGGTTCTGCTGGATCAGGGTCCACGACACCTCGGCCAGCAGCCTGCGGTATTCGACCGTCTCCTGGTCTGCGGTGCCGATGAACGGAAGCCGGTCGAGCACCGTTTCCTTCAGGGGACTGACGTACATCAGCCCGAACAGGATCCCCAGGACTGCAACACCGCCGACGAGACGCTTCGCGGCATCGGGCCGGGTCGCCAGGAACACGACGCCCACGCAGATGGCGGTGACCCACGGCCCTCTGGCGTAGGTGACGACGAGGCCGGCGATCAACGTGGCAAGGACCGTCACGTCCCGGAACCGGTCCACGCCTCGCGTGCGCAAGAAGAGGTAGAAGCCGAGCGCCATCGAGAGATGGAAGCCGAGGTTGATCGAATGGTTCGCCGCGGCCTGGGCGCGAAGAGAGTCGCCGCGAAACAGCCACGAGAAGACGTTCGGGTCGCCCCAGACGCCGCTGATGCCGGTGTAGAGCAGCCAGCCCTTCAGCGATTCGAAGATCGCGATCGGCGCCATCAGGCCGAATCCGATCCAGAAGCTCGCCATGACGTCGGTCAGGCGCTCGCGGGTGCCCAGGCGGCTGAACGCATAGAAGAGCGCGAAGATGTCCATGAAGAGCAGCACCGTCTTGCGCATCGTCGCCGTGCCGCTCTGGTAGGGCATGACGAGCACGACCTGGAGCAAGAGGAACGCTGCGAGTACCGCGTCTTCGCGACGAAACCGCGGCTGCAGCGGATCGCGGCCGTACTGCGGGCGAAACATCGCCGGAATCACGATCGCCAGCGACAGGATCCGGTACTGCGTCAGATCGAAGATGTTGTTGACGAGGATCGCCGGGATGTAGAAGCTCACGTTCGGGATCACGAACAGCGTCATCGCGAACAGCGCGAGCGGGTTCTCGTCGCGTGCGCCGACCCAGGCCAGCACGAACAGCGCGACGATCGCGTAGATCCAGAAGCTCGGACTGACGAAGCCGACGATCGTCAATGCGAACCACACGTTTCGCCGACGAGCGAATGCCTCCTTCGTCATGAAGTTGAGGCAGATCGGTCGCAAGAAGACGAATACCGCCCAGCCGATGGCCAGAACGACGACGAGCGCCTTCAGGTTGTTGAGCATCGAGGAGGTCGACTGTCGCGATCAACGCCGGCGGATCGCCGGGTTCAACGGCTCAGTCGGCGTCGGAGCGCCCAGATGTATCGCTGCAGGGCGGGCGGCACCCATTGGCGGACATGCTGTTCGAAGCGCAGGCGCCGGGCTTCCCGACGCACCGCCGCATCGTCGCCGGGACGTGCGTGGTACATCGTCGAGGTGCTCGGCACCTCGTTGTAGATCTCCTTCGACGCGGTGTAGTAGTAGAGCGCGATCGAGCGCCTGAGGACGCCCTCGGGCGTGCAGAGCGGATCGGGGTGGCCGTGGAAGGAATCGGCGTCGGTGTTGAAGACGACGCAGCGGTTGAACACGGGCATCACCTCGCGCACCTTCGCCTTCATCTCGCGATCCCAAAGCTCGAGGGCGCCGCCCCACTCGGGCTGCCACTCCTCGTTCAGGTAAATGATGACGTTGAGGCGCCGATGCAGATGCAACTGCTCGTTGATGCGAAAGTCGGCGTGGATCCCGAGCTTGCCGCCCCGCCCCGTTTCGTGGAAGCCGCCGCCGACGAAGTACGGATCCGGAATCAGCCCCCGGATCGTCGTCAGGCCCTCGAGGAACTCGAGCATCGGCTGCGAGTTGAAAAAATGGAACAGCTGGCGAACCGGCGCGCTGCACTCTTCCGGAAGGATCTGGCGCTTGTGCAGGCCGGCGTAGCCCATGTCGAACACGCGATCGGAGCTGAGCGCATGGGCCGGGAAATTGTCGAGCGCGAGGCGCGCAACGGCTTCGGGAAGAAAGCCGTCGAACACGGCGTGCGGGAACGGTGCTGCGAAGCAGTACTCCGCCGAGTTGGCCTCACCGACCTTGCGCGCTTCCTTGCTGTCGAGGAGCAGGCCGCGCGAGAAGTCGATCGGCAGGACCGGGGCGGGCGCAGGCGTGTGCGCGGCGTTTCGGACGGCGGATTCGACGGCGGATTGCATGGACTTTGGAGCAGCGATTTGCAGCCGATGATTGTCGCGCATCCTCCCCGGCCGACGCAGGGAGTGGGAGTAACCGCGCATGAATATCCCGAACTCAGTGGAATTTCACGGCGCCGCCGGCGTCGACAAAGCGGATAGGACTAGCATCGCGTTCCAGGGCGACGAGCCGGAGCCGGGTGCAAGTTACAACGCCATGAAGGTCAATTCCACTGCCCTTGTTCTCGCGGTGCTGATGTGCGGCGCAACCATCGCCGGCATCGCCGGGCGACCGAGCGCCAAGGCCGCCGATCGCGGCAACGCCATCGTCCTCGAGACCGCCGTGCCGCGCGAATTCGGCGAGTGGACCGAACTGCCCGACCAGAAGACGCAGGTCGTCAATCCACAGACCAAGGAGCTGCTCGACAAGCTCTACAGCCAGGTCCTGTCGCGCACCTACGTCAACAAGCAGGGGTATCGAATCATGCTGTCGATGGCCTACGGCGACGACCAGCGCGGCGGGCTGCAGGCGCACCGGCCCGAGGTGTGCTATCCGGCGCAAGGCTTCAAGCTTGGCCGGACCGAAGACGGGACCCTCGCGACCAACTTCGGGACCATCGAGGTGCGTCGCCTGACGACCACCCTCGGTCCGCGCGACGAGCCGGTAACCTACTGGCTGACGGTCGGCGACCAGGTCATCAAGAACACGTTCGACAAGCGAATGGCCGAGATCCGGCTGGGCCTGACCGGACAGATCCCCGATGGCCTGCTGTTCCGGGTGTCGTCGATCGACCGCGATGCCACGCGCGCCTTCGCGCTGCAGCAGCAATTCGCTGCCGACCTGCTGGCGGCCGTGCCGCCGGAGACCCGGCGTCAGTTGAGCGGGCTGGCGCCCGCGGGCGCGGCCGGCTGATCAGCGCGGCTCGGGCGCGGCCGGTTCGGTCGGGCGGACCGGCGCCGTCGCTGCGCGGCCTCGCAGGATGCGCGCGAGCAGCGCGTCGAGGGCGAAGAAGCCTGCCAGCGCGACCAGCATCAGGACGATCCCGGCGGTGCCGTGCAGGAAGCCCTGCCCCGCCTCGTCGCCGAGGTGGTACGTGATCAGGACCAGGATCATCACCCGAACGATGTTGGCGGTGAAGGCGATCGGCAGGATGCTCGCCACCATGACGGCGTTGTGCAGCCGGCTCGTCCGCCCCATGATGTACATGAAAAGCGTGCCGAGGGCCGACAGGCTGTACATCGAGTGCAGGCCCGAGCACGCATCTGCGACGAGCATCTGGTACTGGCCGATGTTGAGGACGACGCCGTTGCGCGAGATCGGGTAGCCGACCCGGTAGAGGATCTCGACGACGATCGCCGAGATCCAGTTCTTGAGCGGACCGGTGACCGCGTCGACGATGATTCCCGGCAGGGGAATCATGAAGATGAAATAGAAGAGCGCGAACCACGCGACGCGCGTCGCTCCCGTTCCCTTCAGCAGCAGCAGGATGCCGCCCACGACGAACGGCTGCGACCCGAACTGGAGGATCGAGATCTGGAACACCTGGCCGACCATGTACAGGAAGAGGCCGACGCCGAAGACCAGCCAGCCGGCCCACGGCCGGGGCTCGGGCGGCACTGCCGCGATCGGCGCGCGAAGGCCCCAGAACAGCCACAGCATCACCGCCAGGATGAGCGCGCCGTGACCTTGCTCCTCGGTCTGCCAGATGCCGTTGGCCGCCCACCAGTACACGGGCAGGTACATGACGGCGAAGCCGAACGCCGCCAGCAGCCAGGACAGGTTGGCGCTGGGCGCCTCGCCGCTGCGCAGCGGCGGAGCCGGCAGGACGCTGCTCACTTGAGCTTCTTGACCTTCTTGGCGGGGACCTGGTTCAGCACGGAGCCGACGACCACGACCCCCGCATCCATCAGGCCCTGAACGAGGTTGGCGAAGTCGGCGACGCGCGTCGACCCGCTGCGCGCGACCGCGAGGGCGGCGCCCGTGCGCACGGCGATCATGGCGGCGTCTTCGCCGCTGCTGAGCGCGGGAGTGTCAACGATGACGACGTCGTAGGCCCCCTTGGCCTGGATCATGAACTCGTCGAAGTTCAGGCGGTTGAGCAGCTCGAGCGGATTGGGCGGGGTCGGGCCCGCCGGCAGCACGGACAGTCCCGCGAGGTCGGGAATGCGGACGATGCCCTCCTCGCGCGACCGGCCCGCCAGCAGCGTCGAGAAGCCGAGCTGGTTCTCGAGGTGGAAGAGATAGTGCTGGCTCGGCTCGCGCAGATCGGCATCGACGAGCAGGGTGCGCTCGCCGAGCTGCGAGAAGACGATGGCGAGGTTGGCGGCAAGGTACGAGCGCCCTTCGCCGCGTTCGGCGCCGACGATCGTCAGCACCTGACGCTCCTCGGAGCGATCGAACCAGCGCAGCATCAGCTGGCTGCGGATGGCGCGCAGCTGCTCGACGCGCGGGCTGAACGGCTGGTACGCGGCGACCAGGTCGTCGCTGAGCGGACGCGGCTCGCCCGGCTTGGTGCGCAGGTACGCGTAGGCGAACTGTCGCGATAACGCGTACTGGATGTCGGCTTCGCTGATCAGCCCGAGGCGCATCGCCGCTTCGCCGAAGCGAAGGTTGTGCTCCTTCTGATATTGCAGGACGCGTTCCGCGTCTTCCGGATTGAGCTGGCCGCCGTCGATGAGGATGGCGCCGAGCGAACGGGTGGCACGCGCTGCCGTTCCGAGCATCGAGACAGCTGTCTTCATGCCTGCAGACCCGGGCGCGGAAGCGCGAGCCGCGACGGCGGCGGAGGCTGGATCATGAGCA
>DATIDZ010000208.1:0-15417 GCA_035456045.1 Caldimonas sp. | reverse complement strand
CGAGATCGTGCCGCGGCTGTAGAGCGCCGCGAGGTCCCAGCGGCCGGGCGTGTAGCGCGCGTGCACGTCCCAGAGCGTCACGCGCGCGCCGGTGGCCGTCTGGCCGTGGGTCGCGCCGCCCGTGAACAACGAGCCGCCGAGGAGCAGCCCCGGCACGCCGCGCCAGTTGAGTGCGCCGAACAGCGAGAGATCGCGCGCCTTGGCGAGGGAGAGCTCCTGGTGGATCGAGCCGAGGGGCGACTCGGCGCCTTCGCGCGAGGTCGCGTCCCACGTCGTGAGGTCGAAGCCGGTCGTCACGCCGAACTGCGTCGTCAGGCCGCTGTCGAAGCTGCCGACGAACTGGATCCCGCCTTCGCGCCAGGTGCTCGGGATGATCGCGGTCTCGACGAAGTTGCGCTCGACGCCGTAGTAGGCGGTCGGCTCGTGGTTCTCGTTGAGAAGGCCGGCCGGGATGAGGAAGAGACCGCCGCGGACCGCCCACTGCGGCGACAGCTGGCGCTCGACGTAGGCCTGCTCGATCTCGACCTCGCCGGCGTCGCCGGCCGACGACACCGCGTGCTCGACCTCGACCTCGGTCACGACCTTGGTCTTCTCGTCGAAGCGATGCTGGAAGCCGAGGACGAAGCGGCGCAGGTCGGCCATCGCGTTCTCGCTGTCGTTCGTCGGCCGGTTGTAGTTGACCTCGCCGTAGCTCGTCAACACCGTCGCCGGCCCGATCGACAGGCCCGGCCCTTGCGGCGCCGCGGCCGCGGCGGGTGGCGCTACCGGGGCGGGCGGCGCGGCGGCCTGCGTCGCCGCCGCGGGCGACGCAGCGGTGGCGGGCGCGGCGACGCGCTCGCTCTGCAGCCGCGCCAGCTCTGCCTTCACGCTGGCGAGCTCGGCGGCGAGCTGGTCGAGCCGCCGTGCCAGCTCGCTCTCGCTCGCGCTCGCGCTCTGCGCGCGCGTGCCGCCGGCCGGCAGCAAGAGGCTGGCGGCGAGGCAGGCACCGGCGAGGGCCGGGCGCAGGCCAGGGGACGTCATGGGTCTTCCTTCCGTGCAGTAGTGGGGATGTGCGCGCTACGGCACGTAGCCATCGCTCAGCGTCCCGAGGAACGCGATGACGTCGTCGATCTCGGCGTCGGAGAGCGCCGGCACGTCGCCGCGGCGGCGGTCGTACGGCGCCTCGCTCGTGTTGACGTTGGCGCGGTATTCGGGCGGCAAGTCGTCGAACTTCAGCACCGTGCCGTCGCTCGCGAGCGGGTACCACTTCTCGGGGGACGTGTCGCGCTGGACGTAGAACGTGATCGTGTCCTTGAGCGACTTGAAGCGTCCGTTGTGGAAGAACGCCTGGCGCAGCGCGACATTGCGCAGCGAAGGCACCTTGAAGGCGCCGCAGAGGTCGCCGCGCGCCCTCAGATCGGCGCGCTGGCACAGGCCCAGATCGAAGTAGGCCGGATCGGCGTTGCGCGACAGCTCCGGGTTGCGCGGGACGCCGAGGTTGTCGTAGGTGAAGTCGGTGAACAGCGGCGGCGCGCCGTCGCTGCCGCGCGCCGACGGGTGGCAGGCGGCGCAGTTGCCCTTGGCCGGCGAGTTGAAGAGCGCGAGGCCGCGCAGCTCGGCGTCGGCGAGGGTCGCCTGGCCGCGCAGGAAGGCGTCGTACTTGCTGCTGTAGGCGTTGAAGTCGACGTCCTCGCGCTCGTACTGCTGCACCGCGAGCGACATGCGCAGGTAGGCGCCCTCGACGTCGTCGAAGACGTCGGCGCCGAAGAGCCGCTTGAACTCGGCGGCGTACGGGGCGGCGGCGATCTTGGCGATGACGCCCGCCTTGTCGGCGTTGGCCATCTCGAACGGATTGAGGAAAGGCTCGGTCGCCTGCTCGGCGAGCGTGCGGGCCCGGCCGTCCCAGAAGAAGCCGCCCGCCGGCGTTCCCTGCGCGTCGAAGAAGAAAGGCGGGTTGGCGGCGAGATAGCGGCCGCCGGGGGCCTTGCGCGTTCCCTGCAGCGTCAGGTCGGCGCCGCCGAACTGCGCGGCCAGCGCGTTCGCGGGCGAATGCCCGAACGCAGCGTCGTGGCACGAGGCGCACGACTGCCGGGAAGAGGCCGAGAGCGATTCGTCATGGAAGATCTTCTCGCCGAGCGCGGCTTCCGCCGAGAGTGCGACGCCGCCGGGAGGCGACTCCGAAGACGCCGTTCCGCCGCCGCCGCACGCCGAGACCAGCGCCGCGAGCGCGAGCGCTCCTGTCCATCGCCAGCCCGGCCGTGCCATGGTGCTGCTCCCTCCACTCCGACACTGAGTGCCGGAGTCCAGTATTGCTAATAAGAATGATTATCACTCAACAATTTGGCGAGGCCAACCCCCAGGCACAGCGACCCGCAAATCGCGGAGGCGCCCGCCGGCCCAGGGTGGCGGCGTCGTGCGATCGTGCCGGCTCGGGCGAGCGGGCAGAGGGCCTGAGGGTGCCGGCGACGGATCCCTACAATCCGGCTCCCTCGCGATCCTTCGCGGCGCCTCGTCGCGGTGCCGGTTTCCATGCTCGACATCTCGCTCCTGCGCAAGGACCTTGCGCAAGTCGTCGCCCGGCTCGAGACCCGCAAGTCGCCGCAGCCGTTCCTCGACGTCGCCCGCTTCAGCGCGCTCGAAAGCGAGCGCAAGACGCTGCAGACGCGCACCGAGGAGCTGCAGGCGAGGCGCAACGCGCTCTCGCGCGAGATCGGCAAGCTCAAGGGGCAGGGCGCCGATGCGAGCGCGCCGATGGCCGACGTCGTCGCCATCGGCGTCGAGCAGGAGCGCTCCGCAGAGCGGCTGGCCGCGATCCAGCTCGAGCTCAACGAGCAGCTGATGTCGCTGCCCAACCTGCCCGACGCGACCGTTCCCGTCGGCGCCGACGAGCACGCCAACGTCGAGGTGCGCCGCTGGGGCGTGCCGCGGGAGTTCGTCTTTCCGCCGCGCGATCATGTCGACGTCGGCGCGCCGCTCGGGCTCGACCTCGAGACCGGCGCCAAGCTCTCGGGCGCGCGCTTCGCGTTCCTGCGCGGGCCGGTCGCGCGGCTGCATCGCGCGCTCGCCCAGTTCATGCTCGACGTGCAGACGCAGGAGCACGGCTACACCGAGTGCTACACGCCGTACATCGTCAACCGCGAGGTCCTCGAAGGCACCGGCCAGCTGCCCAAGTTCAGGAACGACATGTTCTGGGTCTTCCGCGGCGCGGAGTCCGAAGGAGACGCTGCCGGCGAAGCGCGCGAGCAGTACCTCATCTCGACGTCGGAGATCTCGCTCACGAACAGCGTGCGCGGCGAGCTCCTGGCCGAAGCGAGGCTGCCGATCCGGCTCACCGCGCATTCGCCGTGCTTTCGCTCCGAGGCCGGCAGCGCCGGCCGCGACGCGCGCGGCATGATCCGCCAGCACCAGTTCGACAAGGTCGAGATGGTGCAGATCACGCATCCCTCGAAGAGCTATGCGGCGCTCGACGAGATGGTCGGCCACGCCGAAGCGATCCTGCAGAAGCTCGGCCTGCCGTACCGGGTCGTCCTGCTGTCGACCGGCGACATGGGCTTCGGTGCCGCCAAGACCTTCGACCTCGAGGTCTGGGTGCCGGCGCAGAACACCTACCGCGAGATCAGCTCGGTCTCGAACTGCGAAGCGTTCCAGGCCCGGCGTATGCAGACGCGCTTCAAGACCGCGCAGGGCAAGAACGAGCTCGTGCACACGCTCAACGGCTCGGGTCTCGCGGTGGGGCGAACGCTCGTCGCCGTGCTCGAGAACTACCAGAACGAGGACGGCTCGGTGAGCGTTCCACCGGCGTTGCGTCCCTACCTCGGCGGCCTCGCCGAGCTGCGCGCTTGAGCGAGAAAGGCGACGCCGACGCGCCCGTCGCCGCGCGCGCCCGCCGACTGCTCGACGCGCTCGACGCGGCGACGGCGCTGCCGACCTTCACCGGCGCCGATCCGTCGTTCGACCTCGCGCAGGCATTCGCCGTCGCCGACGAGATCCGGCGCCTCCGACTCGCCCGCGGCGAGGTGCCGCTCGGCTACAAGATCGGCTTCACCAATCGCGGCATCTGGGCGCGCTACGGCGTCTTCGCGCCGATCTGGGGACCGGTCTGGAACACGACCGTCGAGCGCGTCGACAGCGCGCATGCGACGGTCTCGCTGGCGCGCTTCGTCGAGCCGCGGCTCGAGCCCGAGATCATGTTCGGGTTCGCGCGCGCGCCGGCCGGCGGCATGAGCCTGGCGGAGCTCGCCGGCTGCATCGACTGGGTCGCGCACGGCTTCGAGATCGTTCACACGCGCTTCGCCGGCTGGCGCTTCGCGGCCGCCGACACGGTCGCCGACTTCGCCCTGCACGGGCGGCTCTTCGTCGGCCCGCGCGTGCCGATCGACCGCTTCGCCGCGGGCGCTTCGGGCGATCTGGCGACGCAGCTCTCGGCATTGCGCGTGACGCTGGTCTGCGACGGGCGAGACGTCGAGGAAGGCAGCGCCGACATCGTCCTCGACGGCCCGCTCCATGCGCTGAAGCTCTGGGTCGACGCGATGGCGGCGCGCCCCGAGCGCTGGTCGATCGTCGCAGGCGACATCGTGACCACCGGAACGATCACCGACGCCGCGCCGCTCGCCTCGGGCCAGCGCTGGCAGACCCGGCTCAGCGACTCGCGCTTCGCCGCGATGACGCTCGACACGACCGCATGACCGGGCCGAGGCCACGCAGGCCCTAGAATCCCGCCCTCGGCAGCGACCCGCCGAGGCACCCGACCGGAGAGGTGGCAGAGTGGTCGAATGCGCCAGACTCGAAATCTGGTTTACGGTTTCACCGTAACGTGGGTTCGAATCCCACCCTCTCCACCAAGACGGCGTCCGAGGCAGGCCGCTCGAACTGCGCTCTTGTGCGCGAGTGCCGACAGAGCACTCGCCCTGGCCCGGAGCCAGAGGGGCGATCGGCCTCGAACGAACCGGAGCCGGTCTACGTCTCTGCAACCCGTCGTGAGACAGGCGTGCCCTCCAAGCCCCGCCGGCGCGATCGCTTGGCCTCGTACATGACGGTGTCTGAGGCGCGCAGCATGGTCTCGATGTCGGATGTGACCGGAGCTTCGGTATAGATGCCAAGGCTAAGCGTCACTCCTGCCGACTTGAACAGAGGCGTCTCGTCGACCGCGACGCGGAGCCGATCGGCGAGCAGGGAAGCCTGCTGCGCGGAGGTCTCAGGGAGGAAGACGACGAATTCGTCGCCTCCGACGCGGGCGATCGTGTCCGAGGTCCTCAGACAGTCACGCATGAGACGCGCGCATTCCCTCAGCAGTTCGTCGCCACGCGGGTGACCGAATCGGTCGTTCGCGCTCTTGAACTCGTTCAGGTCGATCGCGAAGATGGAAGCCCCACGCGACTGACGCTTCGCGACTGCGATTTCGCGTGTCACGAGTTCGACCATCGCGCGTCGATTGAAAAGCCCGGTCAGCTGGTCCGTCCTGCTGAGAGTCGCCTCGAGGTCCAGCGCTCGCCGCAATCTGGCGACCAGGATCGAGACCATGAGAAAGCCGAGGCCTTCCGTCAGCGCGTTCATAACCCAGACATACGGGGCATGAAAGCGGGTCCCCGTGACCACCAGGACGGACACCCATACCAGGGTCGCGAGCACGGAAGCGAGTGCTGCTCCGGTCGCACCCAGAGACCACCCAGCCAGCAGCAGTGGCAGGAAGTACAGCGCCAGGACGCGAACCTCCTCACCGGTGACGGCGTCAACCGCGCCGACGATCATCAAGAGCGCCACCACGGCGACGGCGGCTCGCGGTCTCGAGATGGCCGCGAAGCGGTCGAGAAAGCCTGTCTCCCCTTGCTCTATCACGTGGTCACTGAGGATCGGCAGCAATCGATGAGGGCGAAGGTGTCAGCAGGGACGCGATCTTCAACGTTGACGCGGTCATACCATCCCCGGCCCTTGGCAGCAAGCCAAAGTTTGCAGACAAGGCGATCAGAGCACTGTCCGCTTTAGAAGGATGATCGTTCGCCGCGATGGTGCAAGGGGGCGGAGGGGCGGGGCCGCACTGCCTACAGCGAGAAGCCAAGACCCGAGATTCATTCGCAGGAATCGACCATCCGTCACAAGGCCGAGGGCGGATGAGCAAGCACGTCTTGCCGCTCTGCGAGTGCGCCAAACGAGACTGACCGCGGGGCTCAAGCCGCGTCCGCGCTGCGTGGAGACCCGCTCCAGTCCCCGTGATGCGGCGGACACCTCTTTACCAGTCCCCGCGCCCGCCCGACGGCTTTGCGCCGACGCCGTCCCCCGCGACTTTTCTCACGCCTCGCGAGCTCGGCCCCGGGCCGCCTCCTGGCGCCTGCGACCGGGTATCGACCAGCGGTAGCCCTGCGCTGATCGGCGGTTCCGTGCCTCCCTCAAGCCCTCTCTCCTCGCTCCGAAAACAGGACGAGGAATCAGGCATGAACAACTCAGCTCGTAAGCGCGGCTTCACGTTGATCGAAGTCATCATCGCCATGGCCATCGTCGCCATCCTGGTGGCCGTGGCCCTGCCGTCGTACCGCGACCACATGCGCAAGTCGCGCCGTGCCGAGGCGCAGGCCTACCTCATGGCCGTGGCGTCGCGCCAGCAGCAGTTCCTGCTCGACACCCGCGGCTATGCGGCCAACCTGGCGACCGTCGGCATCGCCGCCCCCGCGAACGTCACGGCCGTCTACGACGTCGCCGTCGCCGCCGTCGTCGGGCCGCCGCCGACCTTCCTCCTGACCGCCACGCCCAAGGCGTCGACCGACCAGGTCTACGAGCGCTGCGGCACGCTCGGCATCGACCAGACCGGCGCCAAGACCGCCGCCCTCGGCACCTGCTGGTGAGCCATGCGCACTCGTCCCGCATCGTCTTCGTCGTCGCGCGCCAACGCGCGCGGCTTCACGATGGTCGAGCTGCTGACCGTGATGTCGATCCTCGTCATCATCCTCGGCGTCATGGCGCCGTCGTTCAGCGAGTTCATGGCGGCGCAGCAGGCCAAGGGCCTGTCGTATGACCTCACCGGCGACCTCATGCTCGCCCGCAACGAGGCGCTCAAGCGCAACGCCAGCGTCAGGATCTCGCGCGGCGGCGCCGGCTGGGAGCAGGGCTGGTCGGTGGTCTCGGTCGCCGACGGCGAGTCGCTGAGCACGCGCAATCCGGCCGCGCAGTCGGTCACGGTCACCGGCGCGCCGGCGACGATCACGTTCGATTTCAACGGCCGCGTCTCCTCGCCGACGGCGACGGTCCGCATCACGATCAGCAGCCAGTCGAGCAGCCGCTGCGTGCAGCTCGATCCTTCGGGCCGCGCCCGCGCGGTCTACGGAGCGTGCGCGTGAGCGCCGCCGTCCGGCGGCCGCGGCCCGGGGCGGCCGCGCAGCGCGGCGCGCTGCTGATCGAGGTGCTCGTCGCCATCCTGATCTGCGCCTTCGGCCTGCTCGGCTTCGCCGGCATGCAGGCGCGCGCGACCTCGTCCGAGTTCGAAGGCTTCCAGCGCAGCCAGGCGCTGGTCCTGATCGAGGACATGGTCAGCCGCATGAACGCCAACCGCGCCCATGCCGCCGAGTACGTCAGCGCCGGCCTGATCGGCGACGGCCCGCTCGAGGACTGCGCCGCCCTCGCCGGCGCCGCGCTCGACCTGTGCGAATGGGGCAACCTGATCCGCGGCAGCGCCGAGCGGCGCGCCGGCGCCGGCATCGGTTCGATGCTCACGGCGCGCGGCTGCATCACGCGGCCGGCGACCAGCACCGACCGCTACACGGTGGCGATCGCCTGGCAGGGCATCCTGCCGACGGCGGGCGCGACCAGCCCGTGCGGCTCGGGCGACCCGCTCTTCCCCGACGACACGGTGCGCCGCGCCGTCTCGTCGACGGTGTGCATCGCGCTCCTGCGCGACGCCGCTTCGGCGCCGGTGCTGCCGCGCTGCTGATCGCCGCCGCTATGCGACCGCCCGCCATCGCGCCTTCGACCCGCCGCCGCCAGCGCGGCCTCACGCTCGTCGAGCTGCTGGTGGGGCTGACGCTCGGCCTCGTCGTCACCGCCTCGATGCTGCTGTTGTTCGCCAACGCGTCGGCGCGGGGCCAGGACGTGGCGCGCGCCGGCATGCAGATCGAGAACGGCCGCTATGTCTCCGAGATGCTGCGCGAGGACCTTCGCCTGGCCGGCTTCTACGGCGAGACATCGGTGGCCGGCGCCCTCTACACGCAGCCGGATCCGTGCAGCGTCGCGCCCGTCGGCTGGGGGGGCACGCCGCTGACGCTGCCGACGGCCGTCCAGGGCTACACCCCGGCCGATGCCCTGGCGTGCCTCGACCACCGCAAGGCCGGCACCGACGCGATCGCGGTGCGGCGCGTCGGCATCACGGCGATCGACCCGACGACGCTTTCCGGCGCGAACACGCAGTACTACGTCCAGTACTCCTTCTGCGTCCTCGACGTCGCCACGCCGCGGCTGATCTTCAGCAACAACAAGGCCGCCATGACGCTGCGCAACCGCGCCTGCGGCGGCGTCAACGTCGCGCGGCCCTACGTCTCGCGCGTGTACTACGTCTCGGAGTGCAACGTCTGCGCCGGCGCCGGCGACGGCATCCCGACGCTCAAGCGCGTCGAGCTCGTCGGCACGCAGCTGACGACGACCGCGCTCGCCGAGGGCATCGACGCCCTGCGCGTCGAGTACGGCTTCGACATCGACGGCGACGGTAGCCCCGACACGTACCTGACGGCGCTCGGCGCCGTCGGCCCGACCGCCGCGTGGTCCAACGTCGTCAGCCTCAAGGTGCATTTCGTCACCCGCTCGCTCGACAAGGCGACCGGCAGCAACCTCGCGACCGCCCAGGAATTCGACCTCGGCGGCACCGCCGTCATCGCCACGGTCGCCGACGGCTACACGCGGCGCGCCTACAGCAGCGCGATCCGCCTGATCAACCCGAGCTCGGCCCGGGAGGCGCAGTGATGCGCACGACCCGGTTCGACGCGCAACACGGTGCCACCTTGATCATCGCCCTGATCATGCTGGTCGCGCTGGCGATGCTCAGCCTGTGGTCGTTCAACGCCGGAACGATGAACCTGCGCGTCGTCGGCAACAGCCAGGCGCGCCAGGAAGTCGTCGCGGCGGCGCAGGCGGCGACCGAGCTGACGCTGAGCACGCCGCTCTTCACGCAGGATCCGCTCGCGGTCGCCGCCGGCGCGATCCCGATCGACATCGACGGCGACGCCCAGCCCGACTACCAGGCACGGCTGACGCCGGCGCCCGCCTGCTATCGCGTGCGCGTGCTGAAGGTCAACGAGCTCGATCCGGCGTCGGAGGGCGACCGCGCCTGCCTCGGCTCGAGCACCGCGCAGAACCCCGGGATCGAGACGGCGGGCGCCGCCCCGTCCACCGGCGACTCGTTGTGCGCCGACAGCGAATGGAACGTCAGGGCCGTGGTCAGCGATACGCGCAGCCACGCCACCGCCGCGGTCAACCAGGGGGTCGCCGTGCGCTCCCTGACCACCGACACGGCCAGCGCCTGTCCTTGAATCACCGGAGAGACGCCATGCGATCCCTTGCCCACCCCGCGCCATTACGAGCCCTCGGGCTCGGCCTGTTGTTCTGCGCGATCGTCGCGCCGGCGCGCGCCGAGGACATCGACATCTATGCCGATCCGAACGCCGCCAACGACGTGCCCAATGTCCTGTTCGTGCTCGACAACTCGGCCAACTGGTCGTCGAGCATTCCCGCAGCGGACTGCTTCTACAAGGACGGCAACGTCGTCACCACGACCGGCCCCAAGGCGAGCAACCCGGGGCAGGAGCAGGGCAAGAAGATGGCGATCGAGAAGTGCGCCCTCTACAACCTGATCAACGCGCTGCCGGTGGCCACCAGCGGCGGTGCCGACAACGACGCCCTGTTCCGGATCGGCATCATGCTGCTCAACGAGTCGCCGAACAACGGCGCCTATCCGCGCAAGGCGTTCACGCCGCTCACGACCAACAACAAGGTCGCGCTCAAGGCGATCATCAGCGGCCTCGCGATCGGCGACGACAAGGGCTCGAACGCCGACTTCGCGAAGGCGATGTACGAGGCCTACCTGTACTTCAAGGGGCTGGCGCCGTATCAGGGCCAGCTGGCGCCCAAGCGCGACACCGCCGCGTTCAGCGGCGGCCGCTACAACAGCCCGGCCGGCGCCTCGTGCTCGCGCAACTACGTGATCTTCATCGCCAACGGCTCGCCTGAGGGCTCGGAGAACAACAACGCGCTGGCGCTGCTGACGGCGGCCGGCGGCAACGTGTCGCCGCTCGCCTACCCGACGTCGATCGTCAAGAACACCGACCAGGCGAACTGGATGGACGAGTACGCGCGCTTCCTGCGCAGCGCCGACGTCAGCAGCAACGACGGCTCCCAGGGCATCATCACGCACACGGTGGCGGTGACCGGCGCGTCGTCGGACGGCCTCTACCCGAACTTCATGCAGGCGGTCGCCAACCAGGGCGGCGGCACCTTCCACAGCGCCAGCGACGCCGACACCCTGCTCAAGTCGCTGCTCGAGGTGTTCAACGAGATCCAGGCGGTCAACAGTGTCTTCGCCTCGGCGAGCCTGCCGGTGTCGGTGAACGCGCGCGGCACCTACCTGAACCAGGTCTACATGGGCATGTTCAGGCCCGACGGCGACGCCAAGCCGCGCTGGCGCGGCAACCTCAAGCAGTTCCAGTTCGGCCTCGACGCCACGGGCAAGCTGTCGCTGGTCGACTCGACCGGCGTGTCGGCGGTCAGCGCATCGACCGGCTTCATCAGCCCGAACTCGGTGTCGTTCTGGACCGCGCCCAGCACGTTCTGGAGCAACCAGCTGCTCGGCACGCCGCTGTCGAACAGCGACTCCCCCGACGGCGAGGTCGTCGAGAAGGGCGCGGCGGCACAGCGGCTGCGCTACACCTACGCCACCTCGCAGGACTCGCGCAACGTGCTGACCTGCATCGGCTGCGCCGCCGGCACGCTGCTCGGCGGCACGGGGGCGAGCCGCTTTGCCACGGCCAACACCTCCATCACCGACACCGCGCTCGGCGTCAGCGGCAGCACGGCCCGCAACAACCTGATCAACTGGGTGCGCGGCGGCGACAACGCCGGCGACGAGGCCGGCCCGACGACGACGCCCGCGACGACGGTCCGTCCCTCGATCCACGGCGACGTGCTGCACTCGCGGCCGGCGGTCGTGAACTACGGCGGCAGCATCGGCGTGGTCGTGTTCTACGGCGCCAACGACGGGATGCTGCACGCGATCAACGGCAACTCGACGGGGACGGGCGCCGGCGAGGAGCTGTGGAGCTTCGTGCCGGAGGAGATGTTCGGCAAGCTGAACCGGCTGCGCACCAACTCGCCCGAGGTCCGCCTGCCCAGCACGCCGGCCGCCTCGCTGGCGACGCCGCGCGACTACTTCATCGACGGCCCGATCGGCGTCTACCAGCGGTTCGCCTCCGACGGCAGCGTCGCGCAGGCGCTCATCTTCGTCGGCATGCGCCGCGGGGGACGCCTTCTGTATGCCTTCGACGTGACCACTCCGTCTGCGCCCGTGCTGCTGTGGAAGAAGACGCCGACCCAGCTCCCCGAGCTCGGGCAGAGTTGGTCCGAGCCGAAGGTCGCCCGCATCAAGGGCAACTCCAACGCGGTGCTCGTGCTCGGCGCCGGCTACGACGCCGCGGCCGAGGACGCGGGCACGCCGGGCTCGACGACCATGGGCAACGCGATCTACGTGCTCGACGCCGTCAACGGCAACCTGCTCCGGTCGTTCCCGACGTCTCGCTCGGTGCCTGCCGATCTCTCGGTGATCGATTCCGACTTCGACGGCTACATCGACCGCGCCTACGGCGTCGACCTCGCCGGCACGGTGTACCGCATCGACTTCGAGGTGGGCGGCGACAACGCGCCCGCGGCCTGGACCAAGTACACGATCGCCGATCTCTCCGGCGGCACCAGCACCGGCCGCAAGTTCTTCTTCGGACCCGACGTGATCGTCACGCGTGCCTTCACCGCCTTGATGGTCGGCTCCGGCGATCGCGAGAAGCCGCTGCTCGCCAACACGCGCGATCACTTCTTCGAGCTGTTCGACCGCAACCTCACCAAGGGTCCGCCGGCCTCGTACACCTCGACCGCGTTCAGCGACCTCGTTCCCGCGGGCGCGACGTCCAACACCGAAGGCCGCGGCTGCTATGTCGAGCTCGAACAGGGCGAGAAGGTCGTGAACGCAGCGACGTCGATCGGCGGCGTCTCGTTCTTCGGCACCAATCGGCCGTCGAGCGGCGCCGTCGCGGCGCACAGCTGCAGCGCCAACCTGGGCGTCGCCAAGACGTATTCGATGCCGCTCTTCTGCGTCACGCCGTCGAGCAGCACGCTCGCGGGCGGCGGCCTGCCGCCGACGCCGGTGTCGGGCATCGTCACCGTCGGCAGCGGCGCGAGCGCGAAGAAGGTGGTGTTCGTCATCGGCGCGCCCAACCCGAAGAACTCGGGCATCGAGGGCTCGCGCGTCAATCCGGTCATCAAGGTGCCGCGCAGCCGCATCTACTGGTACCAGGAGGTCAATCGCTGATCGGTCGTCTCGTGCGCTCGCGCCGACGCTGTCGGTCGCCAGGCCGCTGACCGAGCCGAGCAGACGCCGCTGCTGAGGCCGCCGTCCACTGCGCGCGGCGCGCCTCGCTTTTGCTCGCGCGGTGCACAGGCGCGGGCTGCCGCACGCCGCGGCTTCACCGTGGCGGCCCCGCTTCGGCGCCGATCCCGCCCGCCTGCGCGATCGCGGTCTCTCCGCTCGAGCGTCGTGAGCGCCTCCGGTTGTCGATGACCCGGACCGCGTCCCTTGTCGCCCCTCGCAACCCCTTGACCCCGGTCAACACGCGCGCTGCTGGCCGGCGCACGATCGATCGCGATCTTCGCAACAGGAGGAGCGATGAAACTAGCGACCAGGCTCTTCACGGCGGCCATGATCGCCGCCGTGGCTGCCCCGTCCGTCCAGGCGCAGGACAACGTCGTCAAGCTCGGGGTCACCCGGTACACGACCCACTCGAGCTCGAACGGGCTCACGGCGACTCCGCCGGTCTTTCCCGCCAGCGCAGATGCCGAGACCGGTGACGCCACGACCCTGCTGCTGGTCCTCGAGCGCTCGCTGACGCCGAACCTCGGCATCGAACTTGCGCTCGGCGTGCCGCCCCGCATCGACGCCAAGGGCACCGGCGCTGCCGCGGCGCTCGGCGATCCTCTGCTGTCGGTGAAGAACGTGTCGCCGACCCTGCTGGTGAACTACTACTTCGGCGATCCCGTCAACGCGCTTCGGCCGTATCTCGGAGCCGGCATCAACTACACGAAATTCACCGACATGCGCTCGAGCCTGCCGACCAGCAAGCTCGAGATGAGCGACTCGTGGGGTTGGGCAGTGCAGGCCGGACTGAGCTACGCCGTGAGCAAGGAATGGGGCCTGTTCGCCAGCGTCACCCGCCTCGACGTCAAGACCGACGTCGACGCGATCGCCTCGATTCCCGGCGTGCCGGTTCCGGTCGAAGTCAAGACCAGCATCGACCTGAAGCCGATCACCTATTCGCTCGGCCTCTGGTATCGGTTCTGAGCCGCCGCGCGGGCATCGCCCCGGCTCGCGCCGCGGGCAACCCGCGGTGCGAACCGGCTCACGACGCAGGCGCGGGTGATGCGACCGACGCCTCGCGCAGCTGGCGCCGAAGAATCTTGCCGAGGTTCGACTTCGGCAGCGGCTCGGTCCGGAACTCGACGATCTTCGGGATCTTGTAGCCGGTCAGGTGCTGGCGGCAGTGCTCGAGCAGGGCCTGTTCGGTCAGCGCGGGGTCCTTGCGGACAACGACGATCTTGACCGCCTCGCCCGACCGCTCGTCGGGCACGCCGATCGCACCGACCTCGGCGACGCCCGGGTGCAGCGCCACGACATCCTCGATCTGGTTGGGAAAGACCTTGAAGCCGGACACGATGATCATGTCCTTCTTGCGGTCGGTGATCCTGAAGTAGCCGCGTTCGTCCATGGTGCCGAGGTCGCCCGTCCTGAACCAGCCGTCGGCGGTGAAGGCACGTGCGGTCTCGTCGGGGCGGTTCCAGTAGCGCGCCATCACCTGCGGCCCGCGCACGCAGATCTCGCCGACCTCGCCGACTGCGACCTCGGCGCCGTCGTCGTCGAGGATCGCGGCCTCGGTGGAAGGGATCGGCATGCCGATCGTCCCGGTCCATTGCTTGATGTCGAGCGGATTCGAGATCACCACCGGCGACGTTTCGGTCAGACCGTAGCCCTCGATGAGCGGAACGCCGGTGGCCTTCGCCCAGCGCTCCGCGACGACGCGCTGCACCGCCATCCCGCCGGCGCTCGCCAGCTTGAAGCTGCGCATGTCGACGTCGTCGAAGCCGGGCGCGTCGAGCAGCCCGCGGTACAGCGTGTTGACGCCGATCATGGTCGTGAAAGGGTACTTGCGCAGGTCGTGGAGGAACGCCGCGATGTTGCGCGGGTCGGTGACGAGGATCGCCTGCGCGCCGATCTTCATGAACATCAGGCTCGAGGTCAGCGCGAAGACGTGATAGAGCGGCAGCGGGCAGACGAACACTTCCTTGCCCTCGACGAGGTCGTGTGCGATCCAGGCGCCGAGCTGCTGCAGGTTGGCGACGAGGTTGCCGTGGCTGAGCACGGTTCCCTTGGCGACACCGGTCGTGCCGCCGGTGTACTGGAGGAACGCCGTGTCGGCGTGGGTCAGCGGCACCTCGTCGAGGCGGAGTCCATGACCAGCGCGCAGCGCCGCATTGAACTCCATGGCGCCGTCGATCTTCCAGCCCGGCACCATCTTCTTCACGTACTTGACGACGGCGTTGGTGAGCACCTCCTTGAGCACCGGCAGCATGTCGCCCACTTCCGTGGTGAAGACCGTCAGCGTCAGCCCCGGATTGCGGTCGAGGACCTCCTGCACGGTATGGGCGAAGTTCTCGAGCACGACGATCGCCTCCGCGCCCGAGTCCTTGAGCTGGTGTTCGAGCTCCGAAGGCGTGTACTGGGGATTGACGTTGACGACCACCAGGCCCGCCCTCAAGACTCCGAACAGGGCGACCGGATACTGCAGCAGGTTGGGCAGCATGATGGCGACGCGGGCGCCTCGCTTCAGCCCGACCGTCTGCTGCAGATAGGCCGCGAAGGCCCGGCTCGTCTCGTCGAGCTGCGCGTAGCTGATCGAAGCGCCCATGTTGCTGTAAGCCGGCAGCGCGCCGAAGCGCCGGCAGCTGTGCTCGAGCACCTCCTTCAGCGAGGAGAACTCGTCGAGATTGACCTCTGCCGGGATGCCGGGGGGATAGTTCTTGAGCCAGATCTTGTCCACGCCTTTTCACTCCTCGACTGTGAAGATGCCTGCGCCACCAGCCGTTTGCCGCCACGGAGCAGCACGGTGGGTCAGGTTCCAGTGGACTGCCGCAAGGCGCCGCACGCCTTGA
>DATIDZ010000207.1:0-4069 GCA_035456045.1 Caldimonas sp. | reverse complement strand
GCCTGCTGACCAATCTTCACCAGCCCGCCGACGCGGCGCTCGTGGCGATCGAGGCGGCCACGCACGAATCGATCCACCAGCTGCTCTACCGTACGGAGCAGGCAGGCGGCAACTTCTGCGACCTCGCCGAGAAGGAGACCTTCCGCTCGCCGTGGTCGGGCGCTCGCCTGCCGCTGCATTCGCTGGTGCATGCCGCTTTCGTCTGGTTCGGGCTGCTCGCGTTGTGGAGCGAGCTGGCGCTTGCGCCCGCCTCCGACGACGAGGCGGCGCACTCGCGCGGTCGCATCGCGCACTGCCTGTTCGGCTTCGCCTTTCTCGACGACGTGCTCGACAGCCGCGGCTTTCCGGTGGCGAGCGTCGACGCGCACGTGCTCGAGGCGCTGCGCGAGATGTCTGCCGCAGCGCGGCGTGCCACGCACCCGGCAGAGTGGTTCCCGACGCTGCGTCAGGTGGCCGCGGCGCGCCAGGCTGCGGGCTGGCCCGCCGCCGTTGCGCGCGGCCTGGCGTAAGACGAGACTACCCGGTGCGCCGGCGACGCCCGACCCAACCCACGGCCAGCAGGCCGGCGATCAGCATGGCGTAGGTCTCGGGCTCGGGCACCGCGACCACGTTGAGCTGCACGCCCTCGGCTGAATAGAGCAGGCTCGGCGTCAGCCCCGAGGCGAGCCCCGCGACCGTCAGCGTGTCGAAGCGGCCACTGTAGTTGTGCGCGGAGATCAGCGTGTACGTGCCGACGTGGAACAGGCCGTCGACGAAGCTGACGTCGAGCGCGCCGCCGAACAGCGCGGTGCCGGCCAGGTCGAGCAGGTCGGCGCCGCCGAGGCCGATGTCCAAGTCCAGCAGGCCGGCACTGAGCTGGGAGAAGCTGCCCAGCACGTTGAAGGTGCCGAAGCCGTTGCCTTCGCCCGGACCGATGGTGCCGCCCGCGTTGAGGAGGTTGCCGAACACCGTCGTGCTGCCGCCGAGGCGGCCGCCGAGCACCGTGACGTCGCCGCTGCCCAACGCCGAGCCGGAGCGCGCGACCAGCTCGCCGCCGCGCAACTGGGTGCCGCCGGTGTAGCTGTTCAGTCCGCTCAGCACCAGCGAGCCGGCGCCGTCCTTCGTCAGGCTGCCGTTGTAGACGCGCGCGTCGCGCGCCGCCTGGCGCGCCATCCCGACCTGGTACTCGGTGTAGTCGTTGACCGCAGCGCTGGCGTAGTACGCCTGCTGGTCGGCGGCATTCGCCGGCGGAGGCGGCGGTGCCGGCGGCGGCGTCACGTTCCAGCCCTTGTCGATCTTGCGCGCGTTCCAGGCCGCGGCTTCGGCCTGGTCCTCGGCCTTGCGCGCGCGGATCGCGACATCCGAAATGTTGTTGGACCAGGTGTCGCTCTGTCCTTGCGTGTTGACGGCGAAGTTGCCGGTGAGCTGGCCCGGGCCGTTCATGGCCCAGCGCAGGCTGACGGTGCCCCATCCGTTGCGGTCGTCGGGCACCTGGACCAGCTGACCCGCGGTGGGGTTGACGATCTGGTTGCCGGACGCGTCGTTGATCGTCGCGTTCTGCACCGCCGTCGTCCGCATGACCGAGATCGCCTGCTCATTGGTCATGTAGGGGAAGCGCTCCATGATGAGCGCGAGCGCTGCCGTGGCGTGCGGCTGCGCCGCCGACGTGCCGCTGAACGTGCTCGTTCCCGCCGTGGGCACGCCGCCGGGGACGGTGACGTTGCTCGTGACCGTTCCCAAGGACGGCGCCGCCACGCACGACCACTTCGCATAGCCGCACTGGTTGTAGATCTGCACGCCGGGGATGTTGACGCTGCCGTCGGGATTGAGCGTCCTGCCGACCGTGGCGCCGTTGAGCGTGGCGGTCTGCTGGATGCCCGTGACGGCGGTCCAGCGCGACTCCAGCTCGGGCTGGAAGTACGCGGCGCCCGAGCGCGGGCTGGCGTTGACGTAGCCGGTGTTGCCCGCGCTGAAGTTGATCGCGGCGCCGGTCTTCCAGGCGTCGAGCGCGCCGGAGAACCAGGTGTTGCCGCGCGTCAGGTAAGCCCAGGTGCCGAGCGCACCGGCTCGGCCGGTGAGGTTGGTGCCCGTCGTCGGCAGCAGCGTCTGATACTGCTCGGTGTTGGGCTGGCTGCCCCAGCTCGTGCCGACGATGCGCACGCCCGGCACGGCGGCCACGGCGCGGTACGTGTTGGCGATGTAGTCCTGGTCGATCGTCTGTCCGACGGTCTGCGTCGCCTGCGGAATGCCGAACAACGCGCCGTCGCCTTTCAGCGTGTTGCCCACGAAGACCGGCGCGTTGAACGCGACGCCGTGGAAGTTGGTCGTGGCGTTGCCGTCGCGCGCGCCGCCGACCAGCCCGGACACCGACGTGCCGTGGCTGTCGTTGTAAGCCTGGTTCCAGGTGCCCGACACGGCACCGACGTCGACCGGCGTGAAGCGCGACGCGGGCAGGTCGGGGTGGGCGAAGTAGAAGCCGGAATCGACGAGGCCGATCCGCACGCCCGCGCCGGCGTACCCCGCGGCGTACGCGAACTCCGCGCCCATCGACGTGAGCCCCCAGCTGCGCAGGAACTCGGGCGTGCGCCAGCTCGCCGGGTCGCCGGCCTGGCCGGGATCGCCGACGTACGTGGTGATCGAGTAGGCCGGTGCGGCAGCGAAAGCGGCCAGCAGGAGAACGGTCAGCCGCGATGGACGAAAGCGTTGCAGAGTTTTCAAGAGCCTCTCCCCCGAAAGATCACTCGTGCGATCAGTGTGAGACAGGCTCGGCGACGAATCTGCTGGGGAAATATCCAACCGCGATGGGCACAGCCGATGCCAAGCGCGGGCATCGCGGGCGGTCGGCGGCGCTCGCGCGCCGCTAGGGGGACGGGTGTGCCGCGATGAAGTCGAGCAGCCCCTGGTATTTGGGAGCGGTGGCCGGGTCCTGCGTCACGTACTGGAGCGATCCCCAGAGGCCCCACTTCGACCAGTTCCCAACGTCGCTGTACTGGTTCATCGTGTCGCCGCCGACCGCGACCCACTGGCCGTAGTACTCGGCGTAAACGCCGCGCATGCGCGGGTTGTTGTGAGCCGCCGTGAAGAGCGCCGTCATCGCGTCGACCTTGTCGGCGGGGAAGTACGAGCTGCTGTCGCCGGCGCCGCTTTCGTAGGCCTTCAGCTTCAGCTTGTACTTGGCCGCGAGCGCGGCATTGGCCGTCATCGCCGTCTTGATGTCGCCGCGGATGTGGGCGAGCATCTGGTCGACGATCTGGTCGCTGCTCAACGTGAGCGTCGTCGCGACGCGCGCCGGATCGCCGGCGTCGACGGCGTTGAAGTAGGGCGCGATCGCCATCACGTCGGCGTTCGCGGCGGTGTCGGCGTAGGCCAGCGCATGGGCGAGGAAGTTGTCCCACACCGCCTGGCCGGCGATCACGCGCACGATGCGGCCGCGGTCCGCCCCCCACACGTCCTGGACGATCTTGAACATCTGCACCGAGCGCATCGCGTAGAAGATCGCCGGCTGGCCGAACGGGCTCTCGAGTCCGAGCGCCTGCGAGCGCAAATTGGCCCACTGCGTCTGCGCGAAGCCGGTGTTCCAGACCTCGTTCGAGTACTCGACGTGGGGACGCAGCGCCGGGTCGAGGCGATCGTGCAGGAGCGTCGCGAATCGGCGCACGTAGTCGTCGCTCGCCTGGTGCGGAATGCAGAACCACGGGTCGACGTGGAGCGTGTTGGCGAGGTCGATCATCACCTCGATCGGCACGCCGGCCGGCGTCGCGTACGTGACGTCGGCCACATGCGAGCGGTCCGCCCACTCGACGACCGGCGAGACGTTGGTGGCGCCCCAGTCCATGAATCTGAGCAGGGAGAACGGCGCGACCTTGGCGAGGAAGACGGGGTTGAACGGCTGGCCGAGGTACGTCGCCTCGGTGCCGGGCCAGAGGAAGCGGAGGTTGCGCACCGGGTCGGTCGCGCTCGTGCGATCGATCGCGACCCAGAGGCTGCCGCTCGTGTCGACGACGTCGATCGCGATCCTGTTCGCCGACTGTTCGGCGACGGTGACGTTGCTGAGCGGAAAGCTGATCGAGCCGTCGCCGTCCCAGAGCAC
>DATIDZ010000206.1:0-17797 GCA_035456045.1 Caldimonas sp. | reverse complement strand
GAGCCGTCGGCAGGGCGGCGCCGCGGCGTCGCCTCGTCGACCGTGCGTCAGACGCGCTGCACGGTGACGGTGACGTCCATCCCGAGGTAGTCGCCGCTCTCGCCGAACCAGCTGCCCGAGATCGGCGCCGCCTGCGACGGGTCGCGGGCGATGCCGACGCGGATCAGCTGCGTGCCGCCGAGCAGGTTGTTGGTGGGATCGAAGGGCACCCAGCCGGCGCCCGGCAGGTAGGCCTGCAGCCACGCGTGCGTGTAGCCCGCCCCGGCGACGCCCGACTCGGCCTCGCCGTCGAGCGCCGGGTCGTAGAGGTAGCCCGAGACGAAGCGTGTTGCGAACCCGAGGCGGCGCGCCGCCTCCATCATCAGCAACGCGAAGTCGCGGCACGAGCCGCTGCCCGCCCTGAGCGTCTCCGCCGGGCTCTGCGTGCCTTCCTCGTCGCGGCCGAGGTAGCGCAGGTTGTCGCGGATGTGCTGGTTCATCGCGACCAGCAGGTCGCGCGTTCCGGTCGGACCGTCGGTGCGGATGAACTGGCGGGCCCACGCCGTGAGCTCGCCGTCGGGGTCGTCGTGGTACGGGCGCAGGTAGTGCTCGAGGTCGTAGCGCTCCTCGAGCGTGTACGCGAACGGGTACAGCTCGGCGCTCTTCGACAGCGGCAGCTCGAGGTTGTTGCTGTGCGCGTGCTCGATGCGAAAGCTGCACACGATCTCGAGCTTGTCGGCCCGGCTGAGCGGCTGCACCAGCGCGACCGAGTTCGAGAGCGGGTCCTGGATCATCCGCACCGACGCGTCGGGGCTGACGTCGAGGTCGGTCGCGAGCACGCGCAGGTCGTGGCTGTCGCGCGGCCTGAACATGACGCGGTGCTCGCCGAAGCGCACCGGCTGGCGATAGCGGTAGATCGTCGTGTGCTGGATGTCGTAGCGAACTGGCATGGTGGGACTTCGGGTGCGCGCGTGCAGCGCGCGGCGCTCAGGCGCGCAGCAGCTCGACCTCGAACATCAGCGTCGCGTTGGGCGGAATCACGCCGCCTGCGCCGCGCGCGCCGTAGCCGAGCGCGGGCGGGATGACGAGAACGCGGGTGCCGCCTTCCTGCATGCCCTGGACGCCTTCGTCCCAGCCCCGGATCACCATGCCGCCGCCGAGCTGGAACTCGAACGGGTCGTTGCGGTCCTTGCTCGAATCGAACTTGGCGCCCTTGCTGCCGCCCTCGTACAGCCAGCCGGTGTAGTGGACCGAGACGGTGCGGCCCGCTTCGGCGCGCTTGCCGCTGCCGACGACGGTGTCGTCGTACTGAAGTCCGGAGGCGGTGGTCTGCATGAGGTGTCCTTGGTGGTGCTAGGGGGAGGGAGGCGCTCGCACGACGGCGAGCCGCGCATCATGCCCGAGCGCATCGTCGTCACCCCCCGCCGGGACGACGCGCTCCCGAGGGCCATCGGCGGCACCGGCAAGACGCGTCTCGCGCCAGCGGGCGACGGCGGATGCGAGCCAGTCAGCAAGCCCCGTGCCGTGCGCTTCGATGCCGAGCGCGCGGCCGGCATCGCGCAATGCGGCGAGCGGGTCGTCGAGCGCGAGCGGCGCGGCGCCCGTCTGCTTCGACAGCTTGGCGCCGTCCGCGGTGCAAACGAGCGGCGTGTGCAGGTAGCGCGGCGTCGGCAGGTCCAGCAGGCGCAGCAGAAGGATCTGGCGCGCGGTGCTGTCGGCGAGGTCCTCGCCGCGGACGACGTCGGTCACGCCCTGCTCGGCATCGTCGACGACGACGGCGAGCTGGTACGCGAAGACGCCGTCGGCGCGCTTCAGCACGAAATCGCCGACCGCGCGCGCGACGTCCTGGTGCTGCTGGCCGAGGCGGCGATCGATCCAGTCGATCCGCGCTTCGCCGCTGCCTTCGACCGCCTCGACGCGCAGCCGCACCGATCGCGGCGTCTTGCCGTGCAGGCCGACGCGGCACGTGCCGGGATAGATCGCCTCGGCGCGAGCGTCGCCCGCTGCGGGCGCGGCGACCGCGAGCGCGATGTCGCGCCGGCTGCACGCGCACGGATAGGTACGGCCCTGCGCCTCGAGCCTCTGCAATGCCGCCTCGTACCACGCCGTTCGCCGTGACTGGAAGACCACGGCGCCGTCGGCGCGCAGGCCGAGGGTCGCGAGCTGCCCGAGGATCGCTTCGGCGGCGCCGGCGACGTTGCGCGGCGTGTCCAGGTCCTCGATCCGCACCAGCCAGCGTCCGTCGTGGGCGCGCGCATCGAGCCACGAGGCGAGTGCGGCGACCAGCGAGCCGGCGTGGAGCAGGCCGGTCGGCGACGGCGCGAAGCGGCCGACGTAGGGCGCGACCCGCGCCGCCGCTCGTTCGTCCATCGCCGCGTGCCCGCGCCGCTCCTCAGGCGGCGCCCACCTCGGCGATCGCGCCGGCCGAGCCATGGCGCTCGAGCAGCGCCTGCCGCGTCGTCGCGCCCTCGAGACGATCGAGCCACCAGCGCAGCGCGAGGCCCGGCTCGGCCTTGCGCGTCGCCCCCTCGCGGCGGACCGGAAGGCGCCAGGCATAGCCCAGCCGCGCCATCGTCTGCGCGCGCTGCACCGGCTTGACGACCAGCCGCCCGGCGGCGACCGCCTCGCGCGCCATCGCGGCAGGAACGAAGCCGCAGCCGACGCCGCGTGCGAGCGCGTCGATCTTCGCGACCATGTCGCTCACCGTCAGCACGTCCTGCCCCGGCAGCAGGTTCACGGTCAGCGGCGCCAGGCCGCGCGCGGAATCGGCGACGGCCACGGCGCGGTGGCGAACGATCTCGGCGTCGGTGAGCGGTTCCGTCGCCGCGGCGAGCGGATGGTGTGGAGCGACGGCGAAGCAGAACGGGACGCTGCCGAGCTCCTTGATCGCGACGCCGCTCGGCACCTCGCGGCCGAGGCCCACGCCGATGGCCAGATCGGCCTGCCCCGACACGAGCGCCTCCCACGTGCCGGTCATGACTTCGGTGCGCAGCCGCAGGCGCGTCGGCGGCGCCGACGCCGCCAGGGTCAGCGCCGGTGGCGACGAGGCCGCGGGCACCGAGTCCGACGGCGCCGCGGAGGCCGACGCCGATCGCGCCGCGCGCGTCTGGACGGCGCACTCGGCGTAGAACGCGCTGCACAGGTCGAGCACCGTCGAACGCGAGATGACGTCGTCGACGGCGATGCCGAGCTGCGTCTCCCAGCCGGTGGCGATCCGCTTGACGCGGCTGGCGACGGCGTCCATCTGCTCGAGCAGGTGACGGCCCTCGTGGAGGAGCTCGCGGCCCGCCGCCGTCAGCGTCGCCTGGCGAGAGCGCCGGTCGAAGAGCAGGACGTCGAGGGCGTCCTCGAGCTGGCGCACGTTGTAGGTGAGCGCCGAGGGCACCTTGCCGAGCAGGCGCGCCGCCGCCGCGAAGCTGCCGCTGCGCGCGATCGCATCCATCATCGTCAGCGCGTCGGGCGTGAGGACGTTGCGCGGCGGGGTCGGGGACGAGGGGGTCATCGCGCCTTCATCTTATTTGAACGAAGGCTTCAACGTTCGCTGCGTGGTCGTCCCGGGCGGCGCCCCTACATTCCTTTTCCATCAGGAGACTTCCATGATCACCGTTCGCAAGTCGTCGGAACGCGGGCAGGCCGACCACGGCTGGCTGAAGAGCCGGCACAGCTTCTCGTTCGCCGACTACCACGACCCGCGCCACATGGGCTTCGGCAACCTGCGCGTCATCAACGAAGACCGCATCGCGCCGGGCAGCGGCTTCGGCACGCATGGCCATCGCGACATGGAGATCGTCAGCTACGTCCTCTCCGGCGAGCTCGCCCATCGCGACAGCATCGGCACCGGCGCGCCGGGCAGCGCGACCGGCGTCATCCGTCCGGGCGACGTCCAGCGGATGAGCGCGGGCCGCGGCGTCCAGCACAGCGAGTTCAACCACGCGCCGAACGACACGACCCATTTCCTGCAGATCTGGATCGAGCCGAACGAGCGCGGCATCGCGCCGGGCTACGAGCAGAAGCGCTTCGACGACGCGGCCAAGCGCGGCGTGCTGCGCCTGATCGCCTCTCCCGACGGCCGCGACGGCTCGGTGACGATCCATGCCGACGCCTCGATCTCGGCGGCCCTCGTCGACGGCGCGGAAGCGATCGAGCGCGAGCTCGACCCGAAGCGCAAGACCTACGTTCACGTCGTCCGCGGCAGCGTCGACGTCAACGGCGTGCACCTCGATGGCGGCGATGCCGCGGCGCTGACCGGCGAGAGCCGGCTGGCGATCGGCCAAGGCCGGCAGGCCGAGGTGCTCGTCTTCGACCTCGCCGCCTGACCCTTGCCAGACCCACCTCCCTCAACTCTTCGAGACCCCCATGACCTCCCTGCAAAGCACCACCGTCCTCGTCGGCCGCATCCTCCTCGGCCTGATCTTCGTCCTCTCGGGCTTCGCCAAGCTGTCGGGATTCGACGGCACCGCGGGCTACATCGCCAGCAAGGGCCTGCCGATGCCGCAGTTGCTCGCGGCGCTGACGATCGTCGTCGAGCTCGGCGGCGGTCTGGCGCTGATGGCCGGCTTCTTCACCCGCCAGGCCGTCGTTGCACTCGCCGGGTTCTCGCTGCTCACCGCCGTCGTCTTCCACAACTTCTGGGCCGCGCCGCAGGCCGAGCAGATGATGCAGCAGATCAACTTCATGAAGAACCTGGCGATCGCCGGCGGCATGCTGGTCGTGGCGGCGTTCGGTCCGGGGCGCCTCAGCCTCGACGCTCGTCGCCTCGGCGCGGCGTAGCAGTCACTGTTGCCGCGAAAGCAAGAAGCGGCGCCGTCGGCGCGGCTTCTTGCTTGTAGAGTCTGTAGAGTCGCGACGATGGATCCGGTGCTGCGCCTCGTGCACGTGCTTCCCGTCGCCGACTGGATCGCCTTCGCGCTGTTCTTCCCGGCCTGGGCCGGCTACGCGATCTTCGCGCGCCGGCGCGTCGGCCACCAGCCGTCGATCCTCGCCTCGACCAACCGCGTGCGCCGCCAGTGGATGCTGCAGACGACGTACCGCGAAGTGCGCGTCGTCGATGGCGTCGTGATCCAGAACCTGTCGACGAGCCCGTCGTTCTTCGCCTCGACGACGATCCTCATCATCGGCGGCCTGCTCGCGGTGCTCGGCACGGCCGACAAGGCGAGCGAGCTGGCGCGCGAGCTGCCCTTCGCGGCCAAGACGAGCGCGCTCGTCTTCGACCTCAAGATCCTGCTCCTGCTCGGCATCTTCGTGTATGCGTTCTTCCGCTTCACGTGGTCGATGCGCCAGTACACCTTCGGCGCGCTGCTCGTCGCGGCCGCGCCCGAGGCCTCGCGCTTTCTCGAGGAGGGGCTCTCGCGCGAAGCCTTCGCCGACAAGGCCGGACGAATCGTCGGCATGGCGGCCGAGACCTTCAACGACGGCTTGCGGGCGTACTACTTCTCGTTCGCCGCCATGGGCTGGCTGTTCTCGCCCTACGTCTTCATGGCGGCGACGCTCGGCGTCGTCTGGGTGCTCTACCAGCGCGAGTTCAGGTCCGACGTCCTCGGTGTGCTCAACTCCTGATCAGCCGCCGCGTCCACGCTAGCGATCGCGCGCGAGGCGCACGCCGCTGAACTGCCACTGCGCGTCGGGCGGGAAGAAATTGCGGTAGCTCGCGCGCACGTGACCGGCCGGCGTCGCGCACGAGCCGCCGCGCAGGACGAACTGGTTGCACATGAACTTGCCGTTGTATTCACCGACCGCGCCCGGCAGCGGCCGGTAGCCGGGATACGGCAGGTACGCCGACTGCGTCCACTCCCAGACGTCGCCGAACATCTGCACCGGCTCGTCGCCCAGGGGGCGTTTTTGCGGGAGCGGATGGAAGGCGCCGCGGTCGGCGAAGTTGCCGGCGATCGGCGCGTGGAGCCGACGCGCCGCGATCTCCCATTCGAGCTCGGTCGGCAGGCGCGCACCCGACCAGCGCGCGAAGGCGTCGGCCTCGTAGAAGCTGAGATGGCAGACCGGCGTGTGCGGGTCGACCTCGACGAGGCCCTGCAGCGTGTGGATCAGCCAGCGGCCGCCGTCCCGACGCCAGTAGAGGGGCGCCGCGCGGGCGCCGCTTCTCACCCAGTCCCAGCCCATCGACAGCCAGAGCTCCGGCCGGCGGTAGCCGTCGTCGTCGATGAAGGCGAGGAAGTCGCCGAACGTCGCCGGTCGCGACGCGAGGTCGAAGGGTGCGGCGTAGGCGCGGTGGCGCGGTGTCTCGTTGTCGAAGCAGAAGTCGCCGTCGAGCGCGGCGACATGGCCGAGCTCCGCGAGGCCGCCGTCGTAGCCGAACCAGCGCAGCGGCTGCGGTTGCACCTGCGCCATCGGCCAGCGACGCGCGTACGCCGACGCGAGCGGGTTGAACGACAGCGCGTGCTTGATGTCTGTGAGGATGAGCTCCTGGTGCTGCTGCTCGTGCTGCAGGCCCAGGCCGACCAGCGCCGCGATCTCCGCGTCGTCGGCGCGCGCGGCGAGGAGCGCGTGCATGCGTTCGTCGACGTTGGCGCGATAGCGTTTCACGTCGACCAGGCCGGGGCGCGAGACGAGGCCGCGCTGCGCCCGCGGATGCTGCTCGCCGACGCCCTGGTAATAGCTGTTGAAGAGAACGCGGAAGGCCGGATCGAAGGGAACGAAATCGGCCTCGAAGCGTTCCAGCAGGAAGGTTTCGAAGAACCAGGTGACGTGGGCGAGATGCCACTTGGTCGGGCTCGCGTCGGCCATCGACTGCACCTGGCAGTCTTCGGCCGAGAGCGGCGCGGCCAGGGCCAGGCTCGCGGCACGCACGTCGGCATAGTGAGCGGCGAGCGGTGCGGGGCGGGCCGCGCGAGGCGCTTGTTTCGGCGTCATCTTGAGTGTCCTGTTCGGCGTTCGCGGCGGTTCGGAGCGGGACCCGGCAGGGTAGCCGGAACCGGGGTTGCGCGTGCGAAACCGCGTCGCGGCAAGGGGCGTGCCTCCTATCACGCCGAGCGGCCCGATCGCACCATCTGCGCTCTCTAGAATGCGTCGCATGGCCTTCGTTCACCTGCGTGCGCACACCGAGTTCTCGGTCGTCGACGGCACGCTGCGGATCGACGATGCGGTGGCCGCGGCCGCCGCAGACGGTCAGGGCGCGCTCGCGATCACCGACCTCAGCAACCTGTTCGGCGCGGTCAAGTTCTTCACCGCGGCGCGGCGCGCCGGCGTCAAGCCCATCATCGGCGCCGAGGTGTGCATGGCGCCCGAGCCGGGCGAAAAGAACACCAGCCGGCTCGTCCTGCTCGTGCAGAACCGCGCCGGCTATCTCAACCTCTGCACGCTGCTCTCGCGCGGCTGGCTCGAGAACGCGGCGAGCGGCCACGCGATCATCGAATGGCCGTGGCTCGCCGCCTTGGCCGACGGCCTGATCGTGCTCTCGGGCGCCGATCATGGCGCGATCGGCCGCGCGCTGCTCGCGGGCGACGACGCACGCGCCGTCACGCTCGCCGAACGGCTCGCCGGGGCGTTTCCGCGCCGCTTCTACCTCGAGGTCCAGCGCTGCGGCCTGCCGGGCAACGAGGCCCACGTGCGCGCTGCCGTCGAGCTCGCGGCGCGCCTGGCGCTGCCCGTCGTCGCGACGCATCCGGTGCAGTTCCTCGGCCCCGACGACCACGAAGCGCACGAGGCGCGGGTGTGCGTCGCCGACGGCGAGATGCTCGCCAACCCGCGCCGCGTCAAGCGCTTCAGCCGCGAGCAGTACTTCAAGAGCCAGGCGCAGATGGAGGCGCTCTTCGCCGACCTGCCGAGCGCGCTCGCCAACTCGGTCGAGATCGCCAAGCGCTGCAACATGAGCCTGGTCCTCGGCAAGCCGCAGCTGCCCGACTTCGCGACGCCGCTCGTCGACGGCGTGCGCGTGCCGATGGCGGAGTACTTTCGCGTCGCCGCGCACGACGGCCTGAACGCGCGCCTGGCAAAGCTCTATCCGGACGCGAACGAGCGCGAGCGCGAGCGGCCGCGCTACGTCGCGCGCCTCGACTTCGAGATCGAGACCATCCTGAAGATGGGCTTTCCGGGTTACTTCCTGATCGTCGCCGACTTCATCAACTGGGCGCAGACGCACGGCTGCCCGGTCGGGCCGGGTCGCGGCTCGGGGGCGGGATCGCTGGTCGCGTATTCGCTCAACATCACCGGCATCGATCCGCTGCGCTACGAGCTGCTGTTCGAGCGCTTCCTCAATCCCGAGCGCGTGTCGATGCCCGACTTCGACATCGACTTCTGCCAGGCCAACCGCGACCGCGTCATCGACTACGTCAAGGCCAAGTACGGCCGCGACGCGGTCAGCCAGATCGCGACCTTCGGCACGATGGCGGCGAAGGCGGCGCTGCGCGACATCGGCCGCGTGCTCGGCATGAGCTACGGCCACGTCGATTCGATCGCCAAGCTGGTTCCTGCGCCGCCCGGTCGGACGGTGACGCTCAAGCGGCCGCCCGAGCGGCCCGACAACAGCGTGATCTACGCGCGCCGCGAGGCGCCCGAGATCGAGCAGCGCGAGCGCAACGAAGTCGAGGTCGCCGAATTGCTCGCGCTCGCCGAGAAGGCCGAGGGCCTCGTGCGCAACGTCGGCATGCACGCCGGCGGCGTGCTCATCGCGCCGGGCAAGATCACCGACTTCTGCCCGCTCTACATGCAGCCCGGCAGCGCCAGCGCGGTGAGCCAGTTCGACAAGGACGACGTCGAGGCGATCGGCCTCGTCAAGTTCGACTTCCTCGGCCTGGCGACGCTGACCATCCTCGAGCTCGCGAAGGACTTCATCGTCGCGCGCCATCCCGAGCAGCGCGATTTCTCGTACGAGACGTTGCCGCTCGACGATGCGAAGGTCTATCGCCTGTTCTCGGAAGGCCGCACCGAGTCGGTGTTCCAGTTCGAAAGCGCGGGCATGCGGCGCATGCTGAAGGACGCCGAGCCGAACCGCCTCGAGGACCTGATCGCCCTCAACGCGATGTTCCGGCCCGGGCCGATGGAGAACATCCCGAGCTTCTGCGCGCGCAAGCACGGCCGCGAGGAGGTGCGCTACCCGCATCCGCTGCTCGAGAAGGTGCTCGGCGAGACCTACGGGATCATGGTCTACCAGGAGCAGGTGATGCAGGCCGCGCAGCTGCTCGGCGGCTACTCGCTCGGCGGCGCCGACCTGCTGCGCCGCGCGATGGGCAAGAAGAAGCCCGAGGAAATGGCGACCCATCGCACGATCTTTCGCGACGGCGCGGCGGCAAAGGGCATCTCCGCCGAAGTCGCCGACGAGGTCTTCGACCTGATGGAGAAGTTCGCCGGCTACGGCTTCAACAAGTCGCACGCCACCGCGTACTCGCTGCTCGCCTACCACACGGCGTGGATCAAGGCCCACTTCGCGGCCGAGTTCTTCGCCGCCAACATGTCGATCGAGATCGACAACAGCGACAAGCTGAAGGCGCTCATCATCGACGCCAAGACCTTCGGCGTGACGATCGAGACGCCCGACGTCAACGCGGGCACGTACCGCTTCGAGCCGATGGCTGCCGACTCGGTGCGCTACGGCCTGGGCGCGATCAAGGGCACGGGCCACGGCGCGATCGAGGCGATCGTCGCCGCGCGCGAGGAGGGCGGCCCGTTCACGAGCCTGTTCGACTTCTGCGCGCGCGTCGACCGCGGCCGCATCAACCGCCGCGTCGTCGAGGCGCTGATCAAGGCCGGCGCGTTCGATCGAATCAACCCGGCCCGCTCGTCGCTGCTCGCGAGCACGGGCCTGGCGCTCGACTGGGCCGAGACGCAGGCAGCGCACGCCGACCAGGGCGGCCTCTTCGACGCGCTGTTCGACGACGGCGACTCGCACGGCGCGAGCAGCGAGGAGCCGCCGCTCGTCGCGGCGCGCGAGTGGAGCATCAAGGAGCGGCTCACGCTCGAGAAGTCGGCGCTCGGCTTCTACCTCTCCGGCCACGTGTTCGACCAGAGCGCGGCCGAGGTGCGCCGCTTCGCCAAGCTGCGCATCGCCGACCTCATCGACACGAGAGAGACGCTGGTCCTCGCCGGCATCGTCGGCGAGCTGCGCGTCGTCAACGGCCAGCGCGGCCGGGTCGCGCTGTTCCGCCTCGACGACATGAGCGATTCGATCGAGGCGGTCGCCAACGAGGAGCTGCTCGTCGCCAACCGCGACCTGCTCAAGGAAGACGAGCTCGTGATCGTCCAGGGGCGGGTCCAGCCCGATCGCTTCACCGGCGGCGTGCGCTTCAACGTGCAGAGCGTCTGGGACCTCGCCGGCGCGCGCTGCCGCTTCGGCAAGTACCTGCGCGTCGAGGTCAACGGCAGCGTGCCGCCGGTCGCCGAGGTGCTGCGCGACTTCCCGTCCCGCCGGTCGCAGACCGAGCACGGCGAGATCCAGGAGGGCCTGCGCGTTCGCCTGCAGCTGCAGCGGCGCGAGGCGATCGGCGAGCTCGACCTCGGCGACGCGGTCCGCTTCTATCCGAGCGACGGCGCCCTCGAGCGCTGGCAGACGAGCTCGCACGGGCCGATCGCCATCGTCTACGAGTGACGTCCTGCACGCTCTGCGGCGCCTGAACACGTCGGCGCCCGCGCAACGCTGACTATCATCGCGCCCAACGGCCACCGGCCGACCGGCGCGGCGATGACGACACCGAAGAGCACAACCGGGCTGGTTCTCACCGGCGGCGGCGCACGGGCCGCCTACCAGGTCGGGGTGCTGCAGGCGGTGGCGCAGATCCGTCGCGACAGCGGCGCCCCGCCGGGCAACCTCTTTCCCGTCATCGCCGGCACGTCGGCGGGCGCGATCAACGCCGCCGCGCTCGCGTGTCGCGCCGACACGTTCGATCAGGCCGTCGCCGGCCTCGTCGACGTCTGGCAGAACTTCCGCGCCGAGCAGGTCTATCGCTCGGACTCGTTCGGCGTGATCCGCACGGGCGCGCGCTGGCTGACGATGATGTCGATCGGCTGGGTGATCGCGCGCTGGCGGGCTGCCAAGCCGCGTTCGCTGCTCGACAACTCGCCGCTCGAGAAGCTGCTCAAGGAGCTCGTCGACACCAGCCGGCTGCACCGCGTCATGGCCGAGGGGCACCTGCACGCGCTCGCCGTCACCGCGTCGAGCTACGGCTCCGGATTTCACGTCACCTTCTACGACGCGATCGACGACATCGTGCCGTGGACGCGCTCGCAGCGGATCGCCGTGCGCACCTCGATCGCGATCCCGCACCTGCTCGCGTCGTCGGCGATCCCGTTCGTCTTCCCGGCCGTCGCGCTCGACATCAGCGGCCACGCCGAGTACTGCGGCGACGGGTCGATGCGCCAGGCGGCGCCGATCTCGCCGGCGGTCCACCTCGGCGCCGAGCGCATCCTGGTCGTCGGCGCGGGCCGCATGCACGAGCCGCCCGGCGAGCGGCCGGCGAGCAGCGAGTACCCGAACCTGGCGCAGATCGCCGGCCACGCGCTCTCGAACATCTTCCTCGACGCGCTCGCGGTCGACGTCGAGCGGCTCCAGCGCATTAATGCCACGCTCGCGTTGCTGCCGCCGCGCGCGCTCGCGGAGACGAGCCTGAAGCCGATCAAGGTCCTCGTCATCTCGCCGAGCGAGCGTCTCGACGACATCGCGTCGCGCCATCTGACGAGCTTGCCGCTGCCGATTCGTGCCCTGCTCGCCGGGCTCGGCGTGTCGGGCAAGGGCGACGACGCCCGCGGCGCGGCGCTCGCCAGCTACCTGCTCTTCGAAGCGCCCTACACGCGCGAGCTGATCGCGCTCGGCGTCAGGGACACGATGGCGCGCCTCGCCGAGGTGCGCAGCTTCTTCGACTGGAGCGAGGCGAACGCCGCAGTCGCCGTGCCGTCCTGAGGCGAGGCCAACGCTTCAGACGCCCTGCCGTCCTGCGGCAAGGCAAACGCCTCGGACGCCTGCCGTCCTGAGGCGAGGACAGCCGGCGCTGCCGCGGGCGGTGCGAAGCGAAGCTGCTGCGCGGGCGGGGACCTACTTCCTCGGCGCGCTCGCCGCCGACTTCTGCGCCTTCGCTTCGGCCTTGTCGCTCTTCTTCTGGCCGGTCGTCTTCGCCGGGGCGGCTGACTTCGACGCCGTCGCGGTCGTCGCCGCGGTGGTCTGGGCGGGCCCCGAGGCGCCCTTGCCGCTTGCGGCCGCGGTCGTCGGCTCGACATACGGCGCGCCGCCGTAGGGCTTGCCGTTGATCGTCATTCCGCCTGCCGAGAACTTCGCCGCGCTGCGGTCACCGACCCCCTGGACGCGGTAGAACAGGTCGTTCCAGTCCTTGAAGTCGCCCTTCTTGCGCTCGGCGACGATGTTCGCCGAGATCGTCGGGCCGATCCCGCTGATGGACTCGAGCTCGGCTTGCGTGGCCTTGTTCGCCTCGACGGCGGCAAATGCCGAGGCGGCGAGAAGAGCCGACAGCGCGGCAACGAGTGTCTTCAGCATGGACGCTCCGGAGAAGGATGGACCGCTAACGACGAGCGCTCCGGGCCGGTTGACCCGCGGCCGCGATCAGGCCGAGGCACGCAGCGCTTCGGCGTAGCGCCCGACGCCGCTCGCCACGTCGGCGAACGCATGCTGGCAGCCGATGGCGCGCAAGCTGCCGAGGTCGGCCTCGGTGAAGCATTGGTACTTGCCGACGAGCGCTGCCGGGAAGTCGATGTACTCGATCTTTCCGGCCGCGACGATCTCGGCCAGCGACTGCGCACCTTCGCCGCGCTCGGCGCGCGCCGCGTTCACGACCGCCGTCGCGACGTCGTTGAACGGCTGGGCCCGGCCGCTGCCGACGTTGAAGATGCCGCTCGCCTCGGGATGCGCGAAGAACCAGAGGTTGACGGCGACGACGTCGTCGACGAAGACGAAGTCGCGCGCCTGCTCGCCGGCGTCGTAGCCGCCGTAGGGCCCGAACAGCTTGACGCGGCCTTCGCTCTTCAGCTGGTTGAAGTGATGGAACGCGACCGACGCCATGCGCCCCTTGTGCTGCTCGTGCGGGCCGTAGACGTTGAAATAGCGAAAGCCGGCGACCTGGGTGGTGGCCGTCGGCAGCATGCGGCGGACGACGTTGTCGAACAGCAGCTTCGAGTAGCCGTACACGTTGAGCGGCCGCTCGAACGCCGGCTCCTCGCGGAAGGTGTCCGAGCCGCCGTACACCGCGGCCGACGACGCGTAGAGCAGGCGGATGTTGTGCGCCTGGCAGGCATCGAGGAGCGTCTTCGAGCAGCGGTAGTTGAGGTCGAGCATGAGGCGTCCGTCGTGCTCCATCGTGTCGGAGCACGCACCCTCGTGAAAGACCGTGTCGATCCGGCCGAGCTCGCCGCGCTCGAAGCGGGCGTAGAAATCGCGCCGGTCGAAGTAGTCGGCGACCTGCGCGCCGGCGAGGTTGACGAACTTGGCGCCGTCGCTCAGGTCGTCGACGGCGACGATGTCGTCGATGCCCATCGCGTTCAGCCCGCGCAGCAGGTTGGCGCCGATCATTCCCGCAGCGCCGGTGACGACGACCCTCATGCCGACCCTTTCTCGCTGCCGAACAGCTCGTCGTAGCTCGCGGTCGCCGTTCCGAACTTGCCGACGACGATCCCGCCGGCGCGGTTGGCGATCGGCATCGCGTCGCGGATGGTGAGGCCGCACGCCATCATCGTGGCCAGCGTCGCGATGACGGTGTCGCCGGCGCCGGTGACGTCGAACACCTCGCGCGCCTCTGCGGGGATGAGCAGGTGGCCGGCATCGTCGAAGAGCGACATGCCGTCCTCCGAGCGCGTCAGCAGCAGGGCGGCGAGGCCGAGCGACTTGCGCAGCGCCTGCGCCCGCTCGTGCAGCTGCGCCTCGCTCGACCACGGGCCGACGACCTGCGCGAGCTCGCTGCGGTTCGGCGTGATGACCGTCGCGCCCTGGTAGCGCGCATAGTCGCTTCCCTTGGGATCGACGAGCACGGCGCGGCCGGCGTCGCGGGCCGCCTTGATCATGCCGGGGATGTGGGTCAGCCCGCCCTTGCCGTAGTCGGAGAACAGCACGACGCCGGCGGACGTCAATGCCTCCTCGTAGCGAGGTCGCATCTCGTCGAGGACCTCGTGGTCGGGCTCCTCCTCGAAGTCCACGCGCAGCAGCTGTTGCGAGCGGCCGATGACGCGCAGCTTGACGATCGTCGTCAGGCGGGCGTCGCGGTTGAAGAGCGTCTCGATGCCGCTCTTCTCGAGCAGCTTCTCGAGCCGGCTGCCGTGCTCGTCGTCGCCGATCGCGGTCAGCAGCCGGGGATGCGCGCCGAGCGCCTTGACGTTCCAGGCCACGTTCGCCGCGCCGCCGAGCCGCTCCTGCTCCTTGCTCGTGTTGACGCGCACGACGGGGACCGGCGCTTCCGGCGAGATGCGGTCGACCGCGCCGAACCAGTAGCGGTCGAGCATCGAGTCGCCGACGACGAGGACGCGCGCTGCCTTCAGCTGGGCGCGGGTGGGAACGAGCGGCTTCACAGATCCTCCAGTCGCTGCGGAGGATAAGTGTCCCAGCCCAGGCAGCCAGGGCACTGCCAGAAATAGTGCTCGGCCTCGAAGCCGCACGCGGCGCAGCGATAGCGATGAAGCGGCCGCGCGGCGCGGCGGACGGCGTCGCGAACGGCGCTCGCTTCGCTCGCGCCGAGGCCGGCGACGGTGCTGCGCGCCGCCGTGCCGGCCGGGGCGGCTTCCGCGGTCGACGCGTCTGCCGTCGCGGTCGACGCGCCGAGCAGCGCCTGCGCCGCCCCGAGGCTCGGGTGCTCGCGCAAGTGGGCGAGGAGACGCTCACGCCGCGTGCCGTCGTCGGGCTGCAGCATCGCGATCGCCTGCAGCAGGTCGAGCGTCGGCGCCTTGTCGTAGAGCGCCTGCAGTCGCCCGAGCGCGCCGACGTCGCCGACCGCAAGCGCGCTGCTCGCATAGCGCCGGGCGACGAGATTGAACGCCGTCGGCCGCACGGACATCAAGGTGTTCCACGCCCGCAGCGCGGCGGCGTCGTCGCCGCGTGCTGCGGCCTGCTCGCCCGACACCACGAGCGGCCGCGCGTCGGTCGGCGCGGCGGCGCGCGCGAGCGCGAGCTCCGACTCGGCGACGTCGCGCTGCCCGGCGGCATCGGCCTCGAGGCCGAGCTCGCAGTGGTAGTGGGCGATGCGCGATGCGAACGAGCCGCTGCCGCTCTTCTCGAGCTGCTCGGCCACGGTGACGGCCGCGCGCCAGTCGCGCGAGCGCTCGTGCAGGTCGAGCAGGGCGAGCCGGGCCTCGGTGTCGAACGACGTGCCGGCGAGCGCCTTGTAGGCTTCCTCGGCGCGGTCGAACAGGCCCGCCTTCATGTAGTCCTGAGCGAGGCCGTGCTGCGCCTGGTCACGTTCGGCCTTGGAGAGATCGGCGCGGCCGAGCAGGTGCTGGTGAACGCGCACCGCGCGCTCGTACTCGCCGCGCTTTCGGAACAGGTCGCCGAGGGCGAAGTGGAGCTCCGAGGTGTCGGGGTCCTGCTGGACGGCTTCGATGAAGGCGTCGATCGCCTTGTCGTGCTGCTCGTTGAGGAGCAGGTTCAGGCCCTTGTAGTAGACCTTCGGCGACTCCTGGCGCTCGCGCCGGTACTGGCGCGCATCGAGGCGCGAGGCGAGCCAGCCGAGCGCGAAGCCGCCGCCGGCCAGGCCGAGCGCGAGCCAGAGCAGCCACTGCGGGTCAAAGTCCATCGCGCGGCGGATGGTGCGGCGCGACCTCGCCGGCGAGCGCTGCCGCGGCCGCGGCGCGGTCTTCCGCGCGCCTCGTGTGCGTCCGCGCCAGCCGGCGATGGCGCCACCAGGTCGGCACCATCGCGAAGATGCCGAACGCGCAGCCGAGGCCGAACGCGGCGAGGACGACGAAGACCATCGGCGCGCGCCACTCGTAGCCGAAGAACCAGTACACGCTCGACGCGTGCCGGTTGTTCAGCGCGAACGCGAACAGCGTGAAGAAGACGGCGATCCGGACCAGCCAGACGAGCGTTCGCATCGTCCGACGATGCTAGCTCTCTGTCTTGCCGGCGGTGCCCGGCCCCGCCGCCTCGGCGGCGCGCAGCGCGCCGACCCGCTCGTCGACGGCCTCGCGCAGCGCCTTGCCCGGCTTGAAGTGCGGCACCAGCTTTTCGGAGATGACGACCTGCTCGCCCGAGCGCGGGTTGCGGCCCACGCGCGGCGGGCGCCGGTTGATCGAGAAGCTCCCGAAGCCGCGGATCTCGATGCGGTGGCCGCGCGCGAGCGCGGAAGCCATCGCATCGAGGATCGTCTTCACCGCGAACTCGGTGTCGCGATGGGTCAGCTGGCCGAATCGCTCGGCCAGCTGGATGACGAGGTCCGATCGGGTCACGATGGAGCCGCGTCGCGCCGTCGCGCGATCAGGAGTCCTGGTTCTGGTTGTCGAGCTTGGCGCGCAGCAGGGCGCCCAGGCTCGTCGTGCCGGCGTTCTCGCGCTCGCTGGCCTGCTGCAGGCGCTGCATGCCTTCCTGCGCGTCGGCGTTGTCCTTGGCCTTGATCGAGAGCTGGATCGAGCGCGCCTTGCGGTCGACGTTGATGATGATCGCCGAGACCTCGTCGCCTTCCTTCAGCACGTTGCGCGCGTCCTCGACGCGGTCGCGGCTGATCTCGGAGGCGCGCAGGTAGCCGGTGACGTCCGGGTTGAGCTGGATCTCGGCGCCGCGCGCGTCGACCGAGATCACCTTGCCGGTCACCGTCGCGCCGCGGTCGTTGACCGACGAGTAGGCGGTGAAGGGATCGCTGTCGAGCTGCTTGATGCCGAGCGAGATGCGCTCGCGGTCGACGTCGACGGCCAGCACGATCGCCTCGACCTCCTGGCCTTTCTTGTAGTTGCGCACGGCGGTCTCGCCGGGCTCGTTCCAGGAAAGGTCCGAGAGGTGCACGAGGCCGTCGATGCCGGCGGCCAGGCCGACGAACACGCCGAAGTCGGTGATCGACTTGACCGGGCCCTTGACGCGATCGCCGCGCTGCACCGTCGAGGAAAACTCCTCCCACGGGTTGGCCTTGCACTGCTTCATGCCGAGCGAGATGCGGCGCTTGTCCTCGTCGATCTCGAGGACCATGACCTCGACTTCCTCGCCGAGCGAGACCATCTTCGAGGGGGCGACGTTCTTGTTGGTCCAGTCCATCTCCGAGACGTGGACCAGGCCTTCGATGCCCGGCTCGATCTCGACGAACGCGCCGTAGTCGGCGATGTTGGTGACCTTGCCGAACAGGCGCGTGCCCTGCGGATAGCGGCGCGAGACGCCGTGCCACGGATCGTCGCCGAGCTGCTTGATGCCGAGCGAGACGCGGTTCTTCTCGGCGTCGAACTTCAGCACCTTGGCGTCGAGCTCCTGGCCGACCTGGACGACTTCGCTCGGGTGGCGGACGCGGCGCCAGGCCATGTCGGTGATGTGGAGCAGGCCGTCGATGCCGCCGAGGTCGACGAACGCGCCGTACTCGGTGATGTTCTTGACCACGCCGTGGACGATCGCGCCTTCGCGCAGCGTCTCCATCAGCTTGGCGCGCTCCTCGCCCATCGACGCCTCGACGACGGCGCGGCGCGACAGCACGACGTTGTTGCGCTTGCGGTCGAGCTTGATCACCTTGAACTCCATCGTCTTGCCCTCGAACGGGCTCATGTCCTTGACCGGACGCGTGTCGAGGAGCGAGCCGGGGAGGAAGGCGCGGATGCCGTTCACGAGGACGGTGAGGCCGCCCTTGACCTTGCCGCTGACGGTGCCGGTGACGAACTCGCCCGATTCGAGCGAGTTCTCGAGCGCGAGCCACGACGCGAGGCGCTTGGCCTTGTCGCGCGACAGGATGGTGTCGCCGTAGCCGTTCTCGACGGC
>DATIDZ010000205.1:0-5759 GCA_035456045.1 Caldimonas sp. | reverse complement strand
CTGCGCATCGCCTACGCCGAGCGCCGCCGCGCCGCCCGCGCGCGCGACGAGCTTGCCCGGCTCGACCCCGAGGCGATGCGCGACCTCGGCATCACCTACGGCGAGATCGACTCGTACGTCGCCGAGGCGCAGGGCGCCGTCGTGCGCACGAGGCTGCGCATCTACGACGACCCGACCGGGTGGTGGTCGCGGTGAAGGCGTCGGCCTGGCGCCTGACGGGAGCGGCCGCCGCGCTGACGGCGCTCATCGCCGGCAGCCGCGCCTCGTTCGGCATGTTCCTGTCGCCGCTGAACACGGCGACCGGCCTCGGCATGGCGTCGATCGCGCTGGCCGCTGCCTGCGGGCAGCTGGCCGCCGGCTTCGCCTTGCCGGTCGTCGAGTCGCTCGCGCGCCGGTTCGGGCCGGCGCGCGTCATCGCCGGCGGTGCCTGCCTGCTCGCGCTCAGCACGGCGCTGCTCGTTCTGGTGCACACCTTGGTGGCGCTCGTCTTCCTGATGCTCGTCGTGTTCGCGACCGGCACGGCGGTGGCGAGCAATGCGCTCCTCATCGGCGAGGTCAGCCGGCGCACGGCGCCGAGCGAGCGCGGCCTCGCCGCCGGCGTGATCGGGGCCGGCGGACCGGCCGGGCAGCTGCTGCTCGCGCCGATCGTCACCGTCGCGATCGCGATGCAGGGCTGGGTCGCCGCGCTCTGCGCGCTCGGGGCGATCGCCTTGCTCGCGCTGCCGCTCGCGCGCTCGTTCGCGCATCGTCCGGCACGGATCGCCGCGACGAAGACCTGCCTGCCCGGCAACGGCGACGCCCTGCGCGATCCGCGTTTCTGGCTGGTCGCCGGCAGCTTCGCGATCTGCGGCTTCCACGTCGCCTTCCTGACCGTCCACATGCCCGGCGTGATCGAGCGTTGCGGCCTGCCGGCCTCGTTCACCGGCCTGTGGCTCGTCGTGGCGGGCGCCGCCAACATGGCGGGCAGCATCGGCATCGGCATGCTGATGAAGCGCTTCGCGAGCGCGCCGCTGCTCGCGCTCGTCTACGGCATCCGCGCGGTCGCGATCGTCGCCTTCCTCGCGGTGCCGGCGAGCGGCGCCGGCCTGCTCGCGTTCGCGCTGGCGATGGGCTTCACCTACATGGCCGCGCTGCCGCCGACGGCGGAGCTGCTGGCGCGCGGCTTCGGCATCGAGCGCCTCTCGAGCCTGCTGGGCACGACGATGCTCGTCCACCAGGTCGGCGGCTTCTTCGGCGCCTGGCTCGGCGGCGTCGCCGTCGAGCACAGCGGCAGCTACACGCCGCTCTGGATCGCCGACATCGCGCTGGCCGCCGTCGCGGCCGCGCTTCAGCTCGCGCTCATGCGCGTACCGCCAACGCCTCGGCGAGCGCCGAGCGCAGCGCGTGCGGCTCGATGGGCTTGCGCAGCAGCGCCCGGACGCGCGAGCCCGTGAGCCGGTCGACGTCGATCCCCTCGCCGAAGCCGCTGTAGAGCAGCACGGGGAGGTCCGGACGAGCGGCGTGGCAGCGCGCGGCGAGCTCGAGGCCGGTCAGGCCGGGCATCGTCTGGTCGGTGAGGACCACGTCGAACGCCCCGTGCGCCAGGCGCGCCTCGACCTCGAGCGGATCGGCGCAGTGCGTCACCTCGAAGCCCCAGCCGCCGAGCAGCTCGGCCATGAACGCGCCGACCATCGCTTCGTCCTCGACGAGCAGGATGCGTCCCGCGAGTCGCGCCGAAGGCAGCTCGTCGCGGCCGCTCTCGATCGCCGGCGCGGGCAGCGTCGACGCCGGCGGCAGCAGCACGCGAAAGCGCGTCCCGTGCGGCTCGACCGGGTCGACGAGAAGGTGGCCGCCGTGGTCGTGGACGATGCCGTGCACCATCGCCAGCCCCATTCCCGAGCCGCTGCCGACCGGCTTGGTCGTGTAGAACGGCTCGAACATGCGCTCGCGGACCGCATCGTCGACCCCGCTGCCGTTGTCGTCGACGGAGATCACCACCCAGCGGCCGCGCAACGGCGCGCGACACGACGCGCAGCTGTCTTCGATCGACGCCGCCGCGAGATCGATGCGGATGGCGCCGGCGCCGCGGATCGCATCGCGGGCGTTGATGCAGAGGTTGAAGACCACCTGCTCGATCTGCACCGAGTCGCCAATGACGGCGGGCGCGGCCGCATCGAGCGAAGTGTGCAGCTCGACCGAGCTCGGCAAGGTCGAGCGCAGCAGCTGTGCCGACTGGCGCAGCTCGCCGGCGAGGAGGAGCGGGCGCCGCTCGCTGCGCTGGCGGCGGGCGAACGCCAGCATCTGCGAGATCAGGTCGCGCGCGCGCTGCGCGGCGAGGTGCGCCTGCCCGAGCTGACGCACGATATCGCCGGCGCCGAGCCGCTGCGCGCCGTCGCTCGCCAGCGCGACGTAGCCGGTCACGCTGGTGAGGATGTTGTTGAAGTCGTGGGCGATGCCGCCGGTGAGCTGGCCGATCGCCTCCATCTTCTGCGCCTGGCGCAACTGGCTCTCGAGCTCGGCCTGCTGGAGCTCGGCCCGGCGCCGCTCGGTGATGTCGCGCAGGTGCCCGACGTAGATGTTGCCGTCGGGCGCGGCGGCCACGCTGATCGCCAGCTCGACCGGAAACTCGCTGCCGTCGGCGCGGATCGCCGCGGTCTCGACCAGGCGGCCGATGAAGGGGCCGTGGCCGGTGTCGCCGAACCGTTTCAAGCCGTGCGTATGGCCGTGGCGCAGCCGCTGCGGAATGATGACGTCGGCGAGCAGGCGGCCGAGCACGGCCGAGCGCGCGTGGCCGAAGCAGCGCTCGGCGGCGGCATTGAACTCGACGATGCGGCCTTCGCCGTCCATGCCGATGATGCAGTCGAACGCCGCCTCGACGGTCGCGCGCAGGCGCGCTTCGCTGCGCTGCAGCTCGCGCTCGCGCTGGCGCCGCTCGGTGATGTCGCGCACGACCGAGAGCACGTGGGGCTCGCCGCGATAGCGCACCGGGATGACGCGCAGGTCGGCCTCGAAGCTCGTGCCGTCGGGCCGCAGGGCGATCGTCTCGATGCGCGACTCCTCGCCCTGGAGCGCGCGCTCGACGCGCTCGCGCCGCTCGGCGACGTAGCCGGTGGGGAAGGTCTCGGGATAGCCCCCGCGCGCCGCCAGCTGCTCGCGCGTGAAGCCGTAGAGCTGCAGGAACGCCGGGTTGACGTCGACCACCTCGAGGTTCGCGTCGCGCAGCACGAAGGCGTCGGACGAGGCCTCGAAGATCGCCCGGTACTGCTCTTCGCGCAGGCGCAGCGCTTCCTCGGCATTCTTCTTCTCGGTGATGTCGCGGCTGAGCGAGAGGATGCGCGGCACGCCGCCGATCTCGACCGCCTTCAGGCGGACTTCGTACCACGCGACCGAGCGGTCGGGCCTGCGCCCGCGCCACTCGTAAGGCGGGCAGTAGCCGTCGCGGGCGAGCTGGAGGTAGCGACGCGCGTCGGCCTCGCTGTAGGGCGCGTCGCGCGCGCAGAAGATCGAGAGCGGCGCGCCGAGCACGTCCTCCCGGCGGAAGCCCGACACCGCGCAGGCCTTGGGATTGAGGTCGACCAGCGCGCCGGTGTCCCAGTCGTGGATGACGACGCCGTCCTCGATCGCCTCGAAGATCGTCCGGTAGCTCTCCTCCGAGCGCCGCACGGCATCCTCCGAGCGCAGCCGCTCGATCTCGGCAGCGGCGCGCACCGCGAAGATCTGCATCAGCGACTCGATCCGGTCCCAGCGTCGCAACGGCGCTCGCGATGCGATCGAGACCAGGCCGAGCGTCGTCCCCGAGCGGTCGGTCAGCGGATAGCCCGCGTAGCCTTCGATCCCGTTCGCGGTCAACGTCCCGTCGCCGGGGAAAAGAACGGCGGCGCGCTCGGGGACGACGCGAAAGCCGTTGCGCATGACGCCTTCGCAGGGCGTGCCGGCGAGCACGTACGAGCCCCCCTCGACCGAGGCGCCGTCGAACTGCATCGCCAGCACCTTCATCGTGCCGGGGTCGGCGTCGTCGGGGCGGGCGATGAACGTGACGTCGACGCGCAGGATCTGCGCGAGCGAGCGCGCCAGCTCGGCGAACACCGAGCCGCCGAGCGCGCCCGAGACGGCGAGCGCGGCCGTGCGCAGAACGCCTTCGGTCGCCGACCGCTCGAGCTCGGCGGCGATCCGGCTGCCGATGATCTTGAGCACCGCCTCGGCGAGGTCGACGTCCGCGAGCGGCGCGCGGTCCATGACGGCGAGCAGGCCGAGGCGCTCGCCGTGGCTGTCGCAGAGCGGGAAGGCGGCGTACGAATCCATGCCCTTCGCCGCGAACAGGCTGCTCGCCTGGAACTCCACCGCCAGGCCGCTGACGACGTGGCGGAACTCGCTGCCCACGACCTGCTCGCACGGCGTGCCCGCGATCGCGTACTCGAACGGCGTCAGCCGCTTGCCGTCGAGCAGGCTCGCGGCCGTGCGCACGCGCTCCTGCGTGTCGTCGGTGAAGACGGCGACGAGGCCGGCGGCGGCGCCGAGGCTTTCGGCCATCTCGCCGACGAGGTCGTCGAACAGCGTCGGGCTCGACGGCCGTGCCGCCGCGAGGGCGACACGGTGCAGCGTCTGCGCGTGGCGGTCCCGGCTGGCCGACTCGGCGGTCGCGTTCATGAAACCAGTGTAGACAGCGGGCGCCGGCGCGCCGTCGGTTTTTCCGCGCCGATACCGCGCCGATACACGCCGGTTACGCGGCGCCGTCGACGGGATCCAGGTCGTCGGGCAGGTCGTCGCCGAGAAGGTGCTTCGAGACTGTTCGATCGAGGTCGCGCCATTCCTGCAGCGCGAGCAGCCGGTGCTCGTTGCGCGCCACTCGCCACCAGTCAGCCGATCCGGCGGCCATGACGAATGCGCGGGTTTGTCGACGTCCTAGTGTCCCGTCCCACGAGTAACTGGCATAAATAGTGCAAGTCTTTGCGGTATCTTGGAACTGGAGATACCGCGATGAGCAGAGGCAGGCCGAAGGCCGAACTGGTGGTGACGGACGAGGAGCGAGCACAGTTGCTCTCGTTTGCTCGCAGCCGATCGCTGCCTTCGTCGCTGAGCATGCGTGCGCGCATCGTGCTGAGCAGCGCCGAGGGTGAGCCCAACAACGCGATCGCGCAGCGGCTGAAGCTGACCAAGGCCACGGTAGGCAAGTGGCGCACGCGATTCATCGAGCGCCGCGTCGCTGGGCTCTACGACGACGTGCGGCCCGGCCCGCCGCGCAGCATCGATGACGAGCGCGTGGCCAAGCTGATCAAGACGACGCTGCATACCAAGCCGGCCAGTGGCTCGACGCATTGGAGCGTGCGCGGCGTGGCCGCCGAGACCGGCATCTCCAAGAGCAGCGTGCAGCGCTACTTCCAGCTGTTCGGCCTGCAGCCGCACCGCAGTGAGGGCTTCAAGCTGTCCAACGATCCGTTCTTCGTCGAGAAGCTGCGCGACGTGGTGGGCCTGTACCTGAGTCCCCCCGACAACGCGCTGGTGCTGTGTGTCGACGAGAAGAGCCAGTGCCAGGCTCTTGAGCGCACACAGCCGATGCTGCCCATGGGCTTGGGCTACGTCGAAGGCGTCACGCACGACTACAAGCGCCACGGCACGACCACCCTGTTCGCTGCTCTCAATGTCCTCAACGGTGCGGTGCTGGCCGCCTGCAAGCCGCGGCATCGCCATCAGGAGTTCCTCTCATTCCTGCGCGAGATCGACACCGCCGTGCCCGCCCAGCTGGACGTTCACTGCATCGTCGACAACTACGCCACCCACAG
>DATIDZ010000204.1:0-2223 GCA_035456045.1 Caldimonas sp. | reverse complement strand
CGGCTGCGAGCAGAGTCGCCGCGCGCACCTGCCCCGCCCGGCTCATGGCGGCACCTCGCAGCGCCGCACCGGATGCAAGACGTCGAGCAGGCGAACCGCGGCATCGGCGTCGAACGCCGGATCGTCCTCGCGCAGGCAGAGAAAGAAGCGGTTGCGCATCGCCAGGTCGAAGTCGGGCGCGTTGAAAACCGGGTGATAGAGATTCGGCAGGCCGTTGCCGACAAAGAGCGCGAGCACCGCCGCCAGGGCGCCGCCGAGGATCGTCAGCTCGAACGTGACCGGCACGAACATCGGCCAGCTGTGTGCCGGCCGGCCGCCGACGTTGATCGCATAGTCGACGACCGCGGTGTACCACTGCAGGAAGTAGCCGCCGGCGCCACCCGCCAGCGCGCCGGCGAAGGTGAGCGGCGCGATGGCGTTGCGCCGAAAGCCGAGCGCCTCGGCGAGTCCTTCGACGGGAAACGGTGCGTACGCCTCGGCATGCAGGTAGCCGGCAGCGTGCGCCGCTCGCGCGGCGGCAAGCAGCTCGTCGGCGCTGGCGAACTCCGCCATCAGGCCCCACGGCTTGGCGGCTGCGGAACCCGCGTCAGCGCTCATGCCCGCGCCCCTGCGGGTTCGGTGCTCTCGCGCACGAGGCTTCTCATCTCCGAGAGCGAGATCGCCGGCAGCAGGCGGACGAAGACGAGGAACAGCCAGACGAAGCAGCTGATCGTGCCGAGGAGAATCACCCAGTCCCAGAGCGTCGGGATGAAGATGCCCCACGCGGACGGCATGAAGTCGCGGTGCAGGCTCGAGACGACGATGAGGAGCCGCTCCATCCACATGCCGACGTTGACGACCAGGCTGAGGACGAACAGCAGCACGACGTTGCGCCGGCAGCGCTGCGACCAGAGCAGCTGCGGCACGACCACGTTGCAGAACAGCATCGACCAGTAGACCGGGGCGTAGGCGCCGGTCCAGCGGTCGATCGTCATCGCGATCTCGAACTCGTCGCCGCTGTAGAAGGCGATGAAGATCTCGGTCGCGTAGCTGTAGCTGACGAAGAGCGCGCACGCGAGCAGCACCTTCGCAGCGTGGTCGAGGTGCACCGCCGTGATGAAGTCGTGCAGGCCGAAGGCGCGCCGGAGCGGGATCGCCAGCGTCAGCACCATCGCGAAGCCGGAGAAGAGCGCGCCGGCGACGAAGTACGGCGGAAAGATCGTCGAGTGGTAGCCGGGCGTGTTGCCGATCGCGAAGTCGAGCGAGATCACCGAGTGCACCGAGACGACGAGCGGCGTCGCCAACCCGGCGAGCAGCAGGTACGCCGTCTCGTGGCGTGCCCACTGGCGCGCTTCGCCGCGCCAGCCGAGCGCGAACAGGCCGAAGGCGAGGCGCTTGAAGCGGCTCGCGGCGCGGTCGCGCAGCGTCGCCAGGTCCGGGACGAGGCCGACGTACCAGAACAGGAACGAGACGATGATGTAGGTCGCGATCGCGAAGAAGTCCCAGACCAGCGGGCTTCGCCACTGCGGCCACAGGTTCATCTTGTCGGGATAGGGCGCGATCCAGTAGAAGAACCAGGGCCGGCCGAGGTGCAGGATCGGAAAGAGCCCGGCCATCGCCACCGCGAAGAGGGTCATTGCCTCGGCGAAGCGGTTGATCGATGTGCGCCACTTCTGCCGGAGCAGGAGCAGGATCGCCGAGATGAACGTGCCCGCGTGGCCGATGCCGATCCACCAGACGGTGTTGGCGATCGCGAAGCCCCAGGCGACCGGGATGTCGACGCCCCAGATGCCGACGCCGCGGATGAAGAGGTAGACGATCGCGCCGGCGAGCATCAGGGTGCCGGCGAGCGTGACGGCAAAGGCGAGCAGCCAGCGCCAGCCGAGCGGCCGGGTCAGGACCAGGTCGGCGATCTTGTCGGTGACGCTGGCGTAGCTCCAGCCGGGGCGCAGGACGCCGATGTCGGCCGAGACCGGTGTCGTGCTCAAGGCTCTCCCTTGGCGGCGACGATTCGCGCGAGATAGGTGGTGCGCGGCCGCGTGTTGAGCTCGCCGAGCATCGCGTAGTGGCGCGGCGACGCCTTCGCGCGGACGACGTCGGCCTTGCCGTCGTTGAGGTCGCCGAAGTGGATCGCCTGCGTCGGGCACACGGCCTGGCAGGCGCTGACGACGTCGCCGTCGGCGATCGGCCGGCCCGACTCCTCGCTCAGGATCCGGGCGCGCGACAGTCGCTGCAGGCAGTACG
>DATIDZ010000203.1:0-9469 GCA_035456045.1 Caldimonas sp. | reverse complement strand
TTCGCCGCCGTCGACGCCGTCGTCATCCTCGACGTGCTGCACTACGTCGGCCTCGCCGACCAGGACGCGGTGCTCGCGCGAGTGCGCGCGGCGCTGCCGATCGGCGGCAGGCTGGTGCTGCGCATCGGCGACGCAGCGGCGCGGCGCGGCTTCGTCGTGAGCGAGTGGGTCGACCGCTTCGTCAAGCTGGCGCGCGGCCAGGGGTTCGGCCGCCAGACCGGCCGGACGCTCGCGGCGTGGCAGGCGCGCCTCGCCGAGCTGGGCTTCGCCGTGACGAGCGAGCCGATGCACGGCGGCACGCCGTTCGCGAACATTCTTCTCTTCGCCACCGTGGCGCGAGCGCCGAGCACGGCGAGCGCGGGCCGATGACGCCGACCCGCCTCGACCACGCGGGCATCGAAGCGCTGATCCCGCATCGCGGCCCGATGTGCCTGCTCGACCGCGTGACGGCGTGGGACGAGACGCGCATCGAATGCGTCGCCGTCAACCACCGCGACGCGCATCACCCGCTGCGCAGCGCGAGCGGCCTGCTCTCCAGCGCCGCGATCGAGTACGCGGCGCAGGCGATGGCCGTTCACGGCGCGCTGTGCGCCGCCGCAGCCGGCGACCGCGCCGCGCCGGGCTTCCTCGCCAGCGCCCGCGACGTTCGCCTGGCCTGCTCGCGTCTCGACGACCTGCCCGGCGCCGATCGCGACGAGCTGGTCATCGTCGCCGAACGCCAGGGCGGCGACGCCGCGCGCCTGCTCTATGCGTTCGCCGTCCGCCACGACGGCCGCGAGCTCGCCGCGGGACGCGTGGCGGTCGTCCTCGACGCGGACCTCGCGAGCGCGTGATGACGTCGCCCGGTCCCGTTCGCAAGCGAGCTCTCGTCACCGGCGCGAGCGGGGGCATCGGCCAGGCGATCGCCGAACGCCTCGGCCGCGACGGCGCGCACGTGATCGCGCATGCCAATGCCAACCTCGCCGCCGCCGAGGCCGTCGTCGCGCGGATCGTCGCCGCCGGCGGCAGCGCCGAGGCGATCGCCTTCGACGTCACCGACGGCGACGCCGCGCGCGGCGCCTGCGAGCGCCTGCTCGGCGGCGGCGCGATCCAGATCGTCGTCAACAATGCCGGCGTCCACGACGACGCGGTCTTCCCGGGCATGCGACCGGCGCAGTGGCACCGCGTCATCGACGTCTCGGTGAACGGCTTCTTCAACGTCACCCAGCCGCTTGTCATGGCGATGATGCGAACGCGCTGGGGGCGCATCGTCAACGTCTCGTCGATCGCCTCGCTCACCGGCAATCGCGGCCAGGTCAACTACTCGGCCGCCAAGGGCGCGCTCAACAGCGCCACCAAGTCGCTCGCGCTCGAGCTGGCGAGGCGCGGCATCACCGTGAACGCGGTCGCGCCCGGCATCATCGACGCCGGCATGGCCGAGGCGGCGTTCGACCGGGCCGCGATCGAGAAGCTCGTGCCGATGAAGCGCGCCGGCACCGCGGCCGAGGTGGCCTCCCTGGTCGCGTTTCTCGCCTCCGACGAGGCCGCCTACATCAGCGGCCAGATCGTCTCGATCAACGGCGCGATGATCTGAGCGCCGCGAAGGGCGGCCGTCGGGCCAGGCGACGCGCGGCGAGCAGCGGCAACCGCAGCGCGAAGCCGAGCAGCAGGCGCAGGTGCATCCAGGTGAGAAGCGCGTTGTCGCGGCCATAGCGGAAGTGCGAGACGCCGCCCTCGTCGGCGCGCAGGTACTTCACCGGCGCGGCGATGTTGATCGGCGTGATGCCCCGCCAAGCGAGGCGGACGACGGCCTCGGTGTCGAAGTCGAAGCGGCGCATCCACCGCTGGCCGCGCATGATCTCGACCAGCGGCGCGATCGGGTAGACGCGAAAGCCGTAGAGCGAGTCGTCGATCCCGACGCCGAGCGTCTCGAGGTTGGTCCAGCCGTTCGAGATGCGGCGGCCGCGCACGCGCAGCAGCGGTGCCGAGGCGTCGAACACCGGCCGGCCGAGGATCATCGCGTTCGGCTGCGCTGCCGACGCCGCCATGAAGGTGGCGATCAGATCGGCCGGATGCTGGCCGTCGGCATCCATCGTCAAGGCATGCGTGAAGCCGGCGCCGGCCGCTGCTTCGAGCGAATGGAGGACGGCGGCCCCCTTGCCGACGTTGCGCGGCAGCACGTCGACGCGCAACCCGGGGTCTGCGGCGGCCATCGCTCGCAAGCCCTCTGCCGTCCCGTCGCTGCTGCCGTCGACGACGACCCACACCGGCGACCAGGCGGCGCGCGCCGCACGGACCGTGTCGTAGACGAGGCGGCCGGTGTCGTAGCTCGGGATGACGACGACGTGCGTCGTCGAAGGGGCCGGTGGGGCGGTCACTGCTTGAGCTGCTCCGCGAAGTAGAGCTCGAGGCGACGCAGCTGGGCCCGGTGATCGGCATCGGGCTCGAAACGCCGGCCCAGGCGCACACGGATCCGCACCGGCACGGGAGGCGCCTTCAGCAGCGGCCAGCCCTTGGCGAGGTACGGGGTGAAGCTCTCGATCACGACGGTCTGGATCGGCACCCGCGCGAGATGGGAGATCAGCGTGATGCCGGGCTTGAAGGCGTTGACGGGAGCGACCACCGTGCGCGTCCCCTCGGGAAAGAGAATGAGCTGGTTGCCCTCGCGCAGTGTCTCGACGGCATCGCGCACCATGCCGCGGCCGACGTCGTTCTTGATGTAGCGCGCCAGCCGTGCGCCGCCCGCGAGGAAGATGTTGTGCATCAGCTCGGCCTTCATCACGCAGACGCCGCGCGGCAGCCGCGCGACGACGAGCAGCGCGTCGAGCATCGTCGGATGGTTCGCCGCGACGATCAGGCCGCCCGGCTCCGCACGCAAGGCGTCGAGCTCGCTCGAGTCGATCTGCATCAGGCCGAGCATTTCCGCACTCGTCCAGCAGCACCGGTAGATGTACGACACGCCGCTTCGCCCCAGCCGGCCGGCGGTCGCACGCGGCAGCAGCAGCGCCAGCAGCGGCGCAAGCAGGTTCCAGGCGAGCGACATGGCGCCCAGCTGGACGATGACGCAGGCAAAGAAGAGGCGATGGCGGAGCGCGGGCGGCTGCGCCGCCTCGCCGCTCAGTCGTCGGTCAGTACGCGCTGGCTCGAAGTCGCGAAGATCCATGAGATGCCGAAGCCGGCGGTGACTGTCGTTTCCTTGCGCACCAGGGGACTCGGGGCAAACAGCGCGCCATGCAGATTGTCGTAGCGCACGAACGCGCCGAGCCAGGCGTTCCCGAACCGGCGCGAGAACGCCGTGGTGGCGCGCCAGCCGGCGTAGCCGCCCGGGGCCTGGTAGGCGGGGCGGTTCGCGGTCGCGAACTCGGGGGCAACGCCGTAGAAGTACTGGTGGTAGCGCTGGTCGGCGAACAGCGGCCCGGCGAGGAGACCGAGGTTGCCCTTGCCGGGCAGGCCGCTGATGTCGAGGTTGAGATTGGGCGAGAACGTGAGGCCGATCGCGCGCGGCGAGCGCTCGAGCGTGATCGCCTCGCGCACGGGCAGGCGCAGCTCGACCTTCATCTTGCGGTTGCTCGCCTCCCAGAGCTCGACGATGAAGTTGGGGCCGATCTCGAACGTGCCGGCCAGGTTGGGCATGCCGCTGCGCGCCTCGTCGTCCTTGCTCTTGGTGGGCACCGACGCCCCCAGGCTGACGTCGACCACGACGCGCTGGCCCGAGAACAGGATCGCGCGCGCCCCGTCGCGGTCGGCGCGCAGGAACGGGCCGCGGTACGCGAAGAAGGGAATCGGCAGCAGGTAGTAGTTGGTGTGGTCGGAGCCGCGGTAGTCGTCGAAGCGAAAGCCGGCGAGACCGATCCCGAGCTCCCAGAGCGGCTCGGTGCTCCTGACCGCCTCCTCCGCCGGCGCCTGGACGACCGGGCCGCCGACCACCGGCCCCGGCAACGGCATGTCCTCGGCCCACGCGCCCGCGCCGAGGCCACAGGCACCAAGCGACACCAGGAGCGGCAGGGCCAGGGCCCGACGACCCGTCGGCCGCGTCACGATGCCTGCGCCTCGACGTCGCGGATGTTGACGCGGCGCCGCCGCCAGGCGCGCAGGGTACGGCCGAGGTTGCCGATCGAGACGACGTAGTAGAGCGCCTTCAGGATGCGGATCGAGCGCCAGATCGGCGTTCGGCCGTAGATGTCGCCGGCCAGCAGCGAGACCAGCGCCTCCTTGACGCGAAACGGATTCTGCGGCGACATGAAGAACTCGCGCATCGTCGGATTGGTGACGCGGAAGATGAACCACGAGAACTCGCGCGGGCCGCGCTGAACGTTGCGGTCGAAGGCGCGGCGCAGCGCCGGGGCGTCGCGCCTTCCGTCGAGCACCGCCTCGACGACGCGCGCGCCGTCGAAAGCGCTCTGCATCGCCAGGTAGACGCCGGACGAGAACACCGGATCGACGAACGCATAGGCGTCGCCGATCATCAGGTAGCGCTCGCCGCTGCTCTTCGCGCTCGCGTACGAGTAGTTGCCCGTGGCGTAGACGCGATCATCGACGAGGCAGGCCTCGGCGAGGCGCTTCGCGAGATCGGGGCACATCGCGATCGTGTCGCGGAAGAAGTCGGGCAGCGGCCTGCTGCGCGACTTCAGGTAGTACGGCCAGCAGACCGCGCCGACGCTCGTCGTGCCGTCGGCGAGCGGGATGAACCAGAACCAGCCGTGCTCGAACCAGAAGATCGTGATGTTGCCTTCCAGCTTGCCGGGCAGCCGCTCGGCGCCGGTGAAGTGCCCGTAGAGCGCCGAGCTGTTGTGACGCTTGTTCTTCTCCTTGCAGCGCAGCTGGTTGGCGAGCAGGGTGTCGCGGCCCGAGGCATCGACGACGAAGCGGGCGCGCCAGCGGCGCGCGCTGCCGTCCTCGAGCTCGACGTTGACCGTCGCGCCGTCGCCGTCGAACGCGACGTCGCGAACCCGCTCGCCTTCGAAGGTGCGCGCGCCCTTGGCGGCGGCGTCGCGAAAGAGGATCTCGTCGAGCTGCGAGCGGCGCACCTGCCACGCGTACGGCATCGACTTGTCCCACGCCTCGACGAACTCGATGAACTGGCGGTGCTCGTGGTCGGGCGAAACGAACTCGACACCGTACTTCTGCATGCCGATCGCCTCGACGCGGTCGCGCAGGCCGAGGCGATCGAACAGCGCCACGTTGGCCGGCAGCAGCGACTCGCCGATGTGGAAGCGCGGATGCCGGGCCTTCTCGATGACGACGACGTCGCGGCCCTTCTCGGCGAGGAGCGCGGCGATGGTCGAGCCGGCGGGACCGCCACCGACGACCAGGACGTCGCACTCGAGGTTCGCGGGGATGGCAGGCTCGCCGCGGGGGGACAGGGGCTGCACGGGCCGTTTCTCCAGTCAGGGTGGGGGCCCGCCGCGATCCGTGCGTGGCGTCGTTCCCGCAGTCAGGGCGCGATTTTAGTCATCGTCGCGCGCTGCTTCGAGAAGCGGCCTCGCGACTGATCGGCGATCCACCGCGCGTTCTTGAGGTCGGTCTGACGAGCCGTCAAACGTCGTCCCCGCCGTTGTCCGGAGCGGGCCGCGACGCAGTGGTGTCCGCGGCCGGCCGCGAATTGGCATCGACCCAGGCGCGATACGGCTCCCAGGCGCGCTCGACGGGGATCGCATGGATGGCCGGCAGCTCGTACGGGTGCAGCTCGCGGATCGCCTGCTCGGCCGCGTCGTAGGCGACGGTCGCGACCTTGAACAGGACGCGGAACTCGGCGTCGTGCTCGATCGCGCCTTGCCACGCGTAGTAGCTCTCGATCGCGGAAATCTGCGCGCAGGCGGCGAGGCCGCGCTCGACCAGCGTGCGCGCGAGCGTGCGCGCCTCGTCGCGCTTGCCGACGGTGGTCACGACGAGCAGGAAGGACGGCGCCATGGCGAGCGCGCGGCGCGCGACGGACTACTCGCCGAGATAGGCGGCGCGAACCTTCGGATCGGCGAGCAGCGCCTTGGCGTCGCCGCTCATCGTCACCTCGCCGCTGTCCATCACGTAGCCGCGCGAGGCGAGCTGGAGCGCCCGGCTCGCGTTCTGCTCGACGAGGAGGATCGTCGTCCCCTGCTTGTGGATGTCGCTCACGACTTCGAAGATCTTGTCGACCATGATCGGCGACAGGCCCATCGACGGCTCGTCCATCAGCAGGACCTTGGGCCGCGCCATCAGCGCCCGCCCCATCGCGAGCATCTGCTGCTCGCCGCCGCTCATCGTCCCGGCGAGCTGGTGGCGCCGTTCCTTCAGGCGCGGAAAGATCGCGAACACGCGCTCCGCGTCGGCGGCGATCTCCTTGATGTCGTTGCGCACGAACGCGCCCATCTGCAGGTTCTCGGTGATCGTCATGCGCGCGAACACGCCGCGTCCCTCGGGCACCATCACGAGGCCCTGCTTGACGAGGTCCCACGGGCCCTGGCCGCGGATGCTGCGGCCCATGAACTCGATCTCGCCGCCGGCCGCCGCCTGCGTGCCGGTCACCGCCTTCAGCGTCGTCGTCTTGCCCGCGCCGTTGGCGCCGATCAGGCTGACGAGCTCGCCTTCCATCACCTCGAACGAGACGCCCTTGACGGCCTGGATGCCGCCGTAGGCGACGCGCAGGTCGGCGACGCGCAGCAGCGTCTTCTTCGTCGTCGCCGCGGCGGCGCCGGTCGCGCCTTCGAGCACGGTGGTCGCCATCGTCGTCAGTGGGCGGTATGGCCGGCGCCGAGGTAGGCCTCGATCACCTTCTCGTTGCGCTGCACGTCGGCCGGTGTGCCTTCGGCGATCTGCTTGCCATAGTCGAGCACCGTGACGCGATCGCACAGGCCCATCACGAGCTTGACGTCGTGCTCGATGAGCAGGATGGTGCGGCCGTCCTTGCGAATGCGATCGATCAGCTCGCGCAGGGTCACCTTCTCGGTGGCGTTCATGCCGGCCGCCGGCTCGTCGAGGGCGATCAGCTTCGGGTCGGTGGCGAGCGCGCGCGCCACCTCGAGGCGGCGCTGGTCGCCGTAGCTGAGCGTGCGGGCCTTGTACTCGGCGAAGCCGCCGATGCCGACGTAATCGAGCAGCTCCTGCGCGCGCCCGGCGATCGCCGCTTCCTCGGCCTTGAACTTGGGCGTGCGGAAGACCGCCCCGACCAGGCCCGAGTGCGTTCGCACGTGGCGGCCGACCATGACGTTCTCGAGCGCGGTCATGTCGGCGAAGAGACGGATGTTCTGGAACGTGCGCGCGATTCCTGCCTTCGCGACCTCGTGCACGGCGCTCGGCCGGTACGGCTTGCCGCCGAGCTCGAACGATCCGGAGTCGGGCATGTAGAGCCCGGTGAGCACGTTGAAGAAGGTCGTCTTGCCGGCCCCGTTCGGACCGATCAGGCCATAGACCTGGCCCGGCGTGATCGTGATGCCGACATCGGAGAGCGCCTGCAGCCCGCCGAAGCGCTTCGACACGCCGCTCACCCGCAGGATCGGATCGCTCATCGCTCGGTCGGCACGATGTGGCCCGTCGTCGGCGGAATCTGCGTCGCAGGCGGCAGCTCGCCGTGCGGCAGCCTGACCGGCAGCTCGCCGCCGGGCCCCGGCGACGTCGACGGCGTCTCGGCGCCCGCCGCGCGCACCCGCCCGTGCTCGGGCGAGGGCCAGAGGCCGCGCGGGCGCGAGAGCATGATGCCGATCATCGCCAGCGCGATCAGCAGCTGGCGCAGGATCGACGCGTCGAGGCGGCCGTCGGTCATCTGCTGCAGCGGCCCCGCGACGTAGCGCAGCACCTCGGGCAGCGCGGCGAGCAGGAGCGAGCCGACGATGACCCCCGGCAGGTGGCCGATGCCGCCAAGGACGACCATCGCCACGATCATCACCGACTCCTGCAGGCTGAACGACTCGGGCGAGATGAAGCCCTGGAAGCTCGCGAACATGACGCCGGACACGCCGCCGAAGGTCGCGCCCATGCCGAACGCGAGCAGCTTCAGGTTGCGGGTGTTGATGCCCATCGCCTTGGCGGCGACCTCGTCCTCGCGGATCGCCATCCAGGCGCGGCCGATGCGGCTGCGCTCGAGGCGATAGCAGATCACGACGGCAAAGACGACGAGGATCAGGAAGAGGAAGTAGTAGTTCGTCACCTTCGGCCATTCGAGACCGAAGAAGTGCTGCGTCTTGCCGAGCGAGACGCCGAAGATCGAGATCTCGTCGATGCCGGTGATTCCCTTCGGGCCGTTCGTGATGTTGACCGGCGCGTCGAGGTTGTTCATGAACACGCGGACGATCTCGCCGAAGCCGAGCGTGACGATCGCGAGGTAGTCGCCGCGCAGCTTCAGCGTCGGGGCGCCGAGCAGCACGCCCGCGCCTCCCGCCACGATCGCGCCGAGGGGGATCACCACCCACCAGGGCGTGTGCAGGCCGTTCTCGAAGGCGTCCTTGAAGCTCGCGAACGTGTCGGTGAGCTGCGGCGAGGCGAGCAGCCCCAGCATGTAGGCGCCGACCGCGTAGAAGGCGACGTAGCCGAGGTCGAGCAGGCCCGCGTAACCGACGACGATGTTGAGGCCGAGCGCGAGCAGCACGTAGAGCAGCGCGATGTCGATGATCCGTACCCAGGCGTTGCCCGCGGTCTGGACGACGAACGGCAGGATGAACAGCAGCACCGCGGCGCCGATCAGGACGGCCAGCTTCTGCCGGCGCGTGGCGTCGGAGAAGCGCGTCATGCCCGATCGGCGACGCGCTCGCCGAGCAGCCCTTGCGGCCTGAGCGTGAGCACGAGGATGAGGACGACGAAGGCGAAGATGTCCTGGTAGTGGCTGCCGAGGACACCGCCCGTGAGGTCGCCGATGTAGCCGGCGCCGAGCGATTCGATCAGGCCGAGCAGGACGCCGCCGACCATCGCGCCGGCGAGATTGCCGATGCCGCCGAAGACCGCCGCCGTGAACGCCTTCAGGCCGGGCAGGAAGCCCATGGTGTGCTGGACCGAGCCGTAGTTCGCCGCATACATCACGCCGGCGAGCGCGGCGAGCGCGGCGCCGATGACGAAGGTCGCCGAGATCACGGTGTCGGGCTTGACGCCCATGAGCGCGGCGACCCGCGGGTTCTCGGCCGTGGCCCGCATGGCCCGCCCTAGACGCGTGTGGTTGACGAGGTACATGAGCCCCGTGAGCGTCAGGCCGGTGGCGGCGAGGATCAGGAGCTGCACGTTGTTGATGACCGCGCCGAAGACGACGTGCGGATCGCCGGGCAGGAGGATCGGGAACGACTTGTAGTTCGGCTTCCAGATGATCATCGCGAGCGTCTGCAGCAGCAGGCTCATGCCCAGCGCGGTGATCAGCGGCGCCAGCCGCGGCGCGTTGCGCAACGGCCGGTACGCGATCTTCTCGATCGCGAAGTTCAGCGCCGAGCAGACGATGACCGCGGCGACCAGGCCGATCAGCAGCAACGCCCAGCCCGGCAGGCCGAGCCCGGCGAGCACCGTGACGACCGTCCAGCTCGTCAGCGCGCCGACCATC
>DATIDZ010000202.1:0-9792 GCA_035456045.1 Caldimonas sp. | reverse complement strand
CACCCACAACCTCGAGTTCTCGAGCTTCGCGCGCGAGTACGCCGCGGCGAGCGGCGCGAAGCCGACCGAGTACGTGGCCCGGCCCGCGACGTTCGACGGCATCGTCCGCGCCGACGGCCGCGTCGCGACGCGCAATTACATCGGCATCCTCACGTCGGTGAACTGCTCGGCGACGGTGGCGCGCGCGATCGCCGACCACTTCCGGCGCGACACCAACCCGCTCGCGCTCGAGCGCTATCCGAACGTCGACGGCGTGGTCGCGCTCACGCACGGCGCGGGCTGCGCCACCGACAGCGCCGGCGAGCCGCTGCAGGTGCTGCGGCGCACGCTCGGCGGCTACGCGCGGCACGCGAACTTCGCCTCGGTGATGGTCGTCGGCCTGGGCTGCGAGACGAACCAGATCAGCGGCCTGATGGAGCAGGAGAAGCTCGGCGGCGCGGCCTACACGGGGCCGACGCTTCACTCGTTCAACATCCAGGAGACCGGCGGCACGAGGAAGGCGGTCGCGCACGGAATCGAGCTCGTCGAGTGGCTGCTCGAGGAGGCGAACAAGGCGGTGCGGACGCCCGTGCCGGCGCGCCACATCATGGTCGGCCTGCAGTGCGGCGGCTCGGACGGGTACTCGGGGATCAGCGCCAATCCGGCGCTCGGCGCCGCGGTCGATCGCCTCGTGCGCCACGGCGGCACCGCGATCCTCTCCGAGACCCCCGAGATCTACGGCGGCGAGCACCTGCTCACGCGGAGGGCGGTCTCGAAGGACGTCGCCGACAAGCTGGTCGCGCGCATCCGCTGGTGGGAGCGCTATTGCGAGCGCAACGACGCGGCGATGGACAACAACCCGTCGGCGGGCAACAAGGCCGGCGGCCTGACGACGATCCTGGAGAAGAGCCTCGGGGCGATCGCCAAGAGCGGCACCACGAACCTCGTCGACGTCGTCGAGTACGCGCAGCCGGTCACGGCGAAGGGCCTGGTGTTCATGGACACGCCGGGCTACGACCCGGTCTCCGCCACCGGCCAGGTCGCCGGCGGCGCGAACCTGATCTGCTTCACGACCGGCCGCGGCTCGGCCTACGGCTGCGCGCCCGCGCCGTCGCTCAAGCTCTCCACCAACACCGCGCTCTGGACCTCGCAGGAAGACGACATCGACATCAACTGCGGCGACGTCGTCGACGGCACCGTGGGCATCGACGAGATGGGCGAGCGCATCTTCCGCCTCATGCTGGCGACCGCGTCAGGGCAGAAGACGAAGAGCGAAGTGCACGGCTACGGCCAGAACGAGTTCGTTCCCTGGTCGCTCGGCGCGGTGATGTGATCGCTCAATCCGGGCCGATCGACATCGTCGCTTCGTCGCCCGACGTGCCGGCGCTGCCGGGGTTGGCCGGCTCGTCCTTGCCGGCACCGCCGCGGCCCCGGCCGGTCCTCTGCTGCAGCTCGTCGATGCGGCGCGAGGCCTCGGCCTTGGTGAGGTGCTCGTCGAAGTCGACGTGCGCCTCCTCGCTCAGCGTCTTCAGGTAGGACTTCTGCGCCCCGGTCATCGGCTCGTCGCCGGTGACCCAGTCGTCGGGGTCCTTCTCCATGTTGCCGGTGTCGGCGCCGGCCTGCGTTCGCTTGTCCGTCATGCGCGGATCACGGCAAGCCACGTTCCCGTTTCGCCTCGGTCCGCGCTCGCGTCACGCGCACGTCAAGCGAGCTCGATCCACGCCGGCGCGTGGTCGCTCGCGTTCTCGCGGCCGCGCACGTGGCGGTCGACGCCGGCGCGCTGCAAGCGGGGCTGCACGCTCTCGCTCAGCAGGAGGTGGTCGATGCGCAAGCCGGCATCGCGCGGCCAGGCGTTGCGAAGGTAGTCCCAGAAGGTGTAGATGCGCTCGTCGGGATGAAGCGCGCGGATGGCGTCGGTCCAGCCCTGCGCGAGCAGGCGCCGGTAGGCGGCGCGCGGCGCCGGCTGCAGGAGCGCGTTCTTCGCCCACGACCGCGTCGCGTAGATGTCGTCGTCGGTCGGGACGACGTTGTAGTCGCCGGCCAGGACGACCGGATGGCCGCTGTCGGCGAGCGAGCGGGCGTGAGCGAGGAGCCGCTCGAACCAGGCGAGCTTGTAGTCGAACTTGGGCCCCGGCGGCGGATTGCCGTTGGGCAGGTAGATCGAGGTGACGAGGACGCCGTCGACCGCGGCCTCGATGTAGCGCGCGTGGCTGTCGCCGGCGTCGCCGGGCAGCGAGCGGCGCGACGGCACCGGCTGCGTGCCGCGCGCGAGCAAGGCGACGCCGTTCCACGTCTTCTGGCCGGACCAGACGGCACCGTAGCCGGCGTCCTCGAGCGCGGCGCGGGGAAACTCGGCGTCGGCCGCCTTCAGCTCCTGGAGCGCGACGACGTCGGGCTCGGCCTCGGCCAGCCACTCGAGCAGGAGCGGCAGGCGCCGGTTGACGCCGTTGATGTTCCAGGTCGCGATCTTCAGAGTCGGCGCAGCAGGCGAGGGACGAGGAAGCGCAAGGCGACGAAGAAGGCGACGCCGGCGCCGACGTCGGCGAGCGTCGCGCTGCCTGCGCGCTCCTCCGGCGCGAATCGCGGATCGACGGGCCGAGGCGCCCTGGCGCCCGCGCTCGACGGCCTCGCCGCAGCGGCGCTTCGCGACGGCACGGCATCGGAGCGCTCGGCGCCCTGGGCGGCGGCCTGCGCGACCTGCGCAGCGCCCTCCTCGCTGCGCAGCGAGCCGAGCGTCTTGGCGTAGACCCAGGTGAACTCGGCGCCGAGCAGGAAGATCTGCGCCGAGTAGTAGACCCAGATGAAGACCACCACCAGCGAGCCGGCAGCGCCGAAGCCCGACGCGACACCGCTCTTGCCGATGTAGAGGCCGATCAGGAACTTGCCCACAGTGAATAGCAGCGAGGTGACGAGCGCGCCGAGCCAGACGTCGTGCCACTGCACCTTCACGCGCGGCATCATCTTGTAGATCATCGCGAACACCGCCGTCGTCAGGCCGAAGCCGACCAGCAGGTTGACGATCTGCAGCAGCGTCTCCCAGCCGCCGAACGCCGGCCCCCACCACTTGCCGAGCGCCGAGATCGCCGCGCCGAGGACGAGCGAGACCATCAGCAGGAAGGCCAGGCCGAGGATCATCCCGAACGAGAGCAGGCGGGTGCGCAGCAGCGACCACAGGCCGCCCTTCGCGCGCGCAGGCGCGCGCCAGATGCGGTCGAGCGCGTCCTGCAGCTCGCCGAAGACCGTCGTCGCGCCGAAGACGAGCAGGGCGACGCCGACGAGCGTGCCGATGATGCCGTGGCTCGGCTTGTTGACGCTCGCCAGCAGGTCCTGGATCGCCTTGGCGGCGTCGGCGCCCATGAGTCCTTGCAGCTGCGCGAAGAGCTCGCCGCGCACGGCGTCCTCGCCGAAGACGAGGCCCGCCACCGAGACGACGATCAGCAGCAGCGGCGCGAGCGAGAACACCGTGTAGTACGAGAGCGCCGCGCCCATGCTCGGCGCGTAGTCGTCGAGCCACGACGACACCGACGCCTTGACGAGCGTCCACCAGGTCTTCAGCGTCGGCTTCGGCGCCGCGGTCGCGGCGGCGGCGTTCTCGTTCACGGCGCCCTCCGGGTCCTCACTTGGGCGGAATGCGGAGCTTCTGCCCCGGGTAGATCTTGTCCGGATTCGAGAGCATCGGCTTGTTCGCCTCGAAGATCTTCATGTACGCGTTGGCGTCTCCGTACGCCTCCTTGGCGATCTTCGAGAGCGTGTCGCCCGACTTCACCTCGCGGTAGGTCGACTCGGCGCCGCCGCCGTCGGCGACGGTCAGCATGTCGTTGACCTTGGCGACCGCCGCGACGTTGCCGCAGCACAGGACGATCTTCTCCTTGGTCGCCTGGTCGGGCGCGACGCCGCTGACGGTCACGGTCTGCGAGGCGCCGTCGTACTTGACGTCGAGTCCGTCGGCCTTCAGGCCCTGAGAGCCGATGTACTTCTCGATGGCCTGGCCGGCCGTGGCGTTCAGCGCGTCGAGGTCCGGGGCCGCGGCCGCGGGGGCTGCGCTCGGGGCGGCCTTCGGGTGGTTGAACAGCTTTTCGCCGGCTTCCTGGATGAAACTGATGAGGCTCATGGTGATCGATCGCTTTCTGAGGGGTGGAAAGAAGATTCAGCCGATGACGTCGAGGCCTTCGGCCATCTCGCCCATCAGCTCGTCCTTGCGCGCGGCGATGCGGGCGCCGAGGTCGGCGAGGTCCATCGACGAGGCGCGGCACTTGGGAAAGAGCTCGTCCTCTTCCTCGCCGACGTGGTGGTCGATGTACTCGCCGAGCACGCGGACCTTGGCATCGTAGAGCGGCGCGTCCGCCTCGATGTCGCGGATCTGCGCGATCAGGTCCTTGGCCGAGGCGTGCTCGACCTCCGCCTCGTCGAGCACCCCGGCGTCGACGCCCGCGGCGCGTGCGGCCGGGTAGAAGATCTCTTCCTCGAGCGCCGCGTGCACCGTCAGCAGCGTGCAGATCTCCTCGGCGAGGGGCCGGCGCTCGTCACCGCCGGCGCCGCTCTCGGCGAGCGCGCGGTAGTCCTCGAAGAGGGCGTGGACTTCGCGGTGGTCGTCGGCCAGGAGACGGGTCGCGTCGGGCGTCGCGTCGGGTGACGACGCGGTCGTGGCGCGGCGGGCGCGGGTCCGGTCTGCAGGCATGGGTCGATCCTCGAAGTGGCGGGAGAGACGGACCTTAGGCAAGTGCACGGTCGCGCGGAAGAGAGTGGACAAGCGAAGCCGCCCGTGTCCTACGCTGTCGAGAGCGGTTCGCGAGGCTCGGGACGAGGGAGAGTTGCTGAGGAGTCGACGTCGGGGGCAAGGCCTGTGCCCGAAATGACCGCGCCGACTCGCGATCGCGCGCCGCGCGGAGCAGCAGTCGAGCACGTCGATTGCCAACGTGCCACAAACGCCCTCTCGCTCGCTGCCGCGGGCAGGAGGCCATGCACCCCCGTCGTTGACCATGATCGACTCCGCCCCCCACTTCGTCAGGCCGACGCCCGGCCGGCCCGCCAACCGCTTCGAGGTGCGGTCCGTCACCGGCGCCTCCTACACCCTCGTCGAGGAAGCCGAGCGCGACCCGGCGAGCGGCGACGTCCTCCGCCGCTATCGCACCGCCTACGCCGGCCTGCCCGTGGTCGAGAACCACGACGGCTCGTTCACGATCGTCGACACGCGCACGCGACTCGTCCGGATCGGCGCGCGCTAGCCACGCCGCCCTCGGCGGCACAACGCTTGCCACCCGGCTGCTCTCGCATGCGCGCTATCCGTGGTCAAGCAAACAGCAAGCGGCGCCCCTCGGGCGCGTGAAGGCAGCGGCGTCCGTCGATCGTCCAGCGCGAGCAGCGACCACTGGAAGCGCCTGCTGCGCCGGCCGCCTCGCGAGCCGGTCGCCCTCGACGCGCAGGCCTTCGTCGACGAGCTGAACCGGCGCCTGCGCGCCGACCCGGCCTCGCGCGACGACACGCGCTTCGTCGTCGCCGGCAGCGGCGCCGCGCCGACGTGGGAGGGGCCGGACTCGATGAAGCCGGTCGTCGCCCGGATCGTCAAGAGCGTGATCGGCGAGTTCGAGACCGAGCGGCCGTTCCTCTTCGATCGCTGAGAGGGCGCGGCACCCGACGCGCGCGCCGGCCCCGGCTACGGCACCGGCTTGAAGTGCTTGCTGAGCTTGATGCCCTGGCCCTGGTACGACGACTTGATGCCCTGGCCGTACAGCACGGCCGGCACCGAGGTCAGCCGCTCGTACGCCAGCCGCCCGACGAGCTGCCCGTGCTCGAGAACGAAGGGCACCTCGTACGAGCGCACCTCGAGGACGGCGCGCGAGCCCTCGCCGCCGGCATCGCCGTGGCCGAAGCCGGGATCGAAGAAGCCGGCGTAGTGGACGCGGAACTCGCCGACGAGCGTGTCGTAGGCGATCATCTCGGCGGCATACCCGGGCGGCACGCGCACCGCCTCCTGCGAGGCCAGGATGTAGAACTCGGCCGGGTCGAGGATGAGGCCGCCGCGCGCCGGCGCGCGCACCGGCTCCCAGTACTCGTCGACCTCGTAGTGGCCGATGCGGTCGATGTCGACCAGGCCGGCGTGGCTGCGCGCCTTGTAGCCGATGACGCCGCCGGAGCGGCGCCCCTGCAGGTCGACGCGGACCGGCACGCCGTTGACGATCTCGACCGCGCGCGCGTCGCCGCCCTCGGCGTCGGGCGACTGGACGAGGCCGTGCTCCTGCTGCAGCCGGCGCATGAAGCCGTCGCTCGCGATCGGCCGGCCGCGGCGGACGCGCAGCTGGCTGAGGCGCGAGCCCTTGCGCACCAGCACGCTGAAGGTGCGCGGCGAGACCTCCGCGTAAAGCATGCCGCTGTACTGCTCGCGCACCTGGTCGAAGGCCGTGCCGGCGTCGGTGATCAGGCGGGTGAAGACGTCGAGGCGGCCGGTCGAGCTCTTCGGGTTGCCCATCGCCGAGGTGCGGTGGCGCAGGTCGAGCCCCTCGAGCAGCGGGATGATGTAGACGCAGCCCTTCTCGAGCACGCCGCCCGACGTGATGTCCATCGCGTGCATGGCGAACTCGTCGAGCTTCTCCTTGACCGAGCCCTTGCCCGGAAGGAAGCTCGCGCGCACGCGGTACGCGGTCGGGCCGAGGCGAAGGTCGAGGCTCGCCGGCTGGAACTGGTCGTCGGCGATCGGCTCGAGCGCGAAGATCTCCTTGCGCAGCGCCATCGCGCGCAGGTCCTGGCTCGGCACGATGCCGGTCGAATGCGCCCGCGCCGCGTCGTCGCCGGCCTCGCCGCCCGCTGGCCCCGCGCCGTCCGACGCGCCCCCGGGCGCGACGAAATCGAGGTCGGCGTTCTCGGAAGGGATCGGCATGGTCGGCGGCTCGCGGAGCGGCGGCAGTCTACGCGACCGCCTCGGCCAGTCGCCGCTGCCCGCGGGCGCCGCGCAGGAGGAAGAAGGCGATGCTCAGGTTGAGCAGGTTCCAGGCGATGCCGTTCAGGAACGCCGCGTGGTACGAGCCGGTCAGGTCGAACACCTTCCCGGACATCCAGCCGCCGAGCGCCATGCCGAACAGGGTGAACATCAGGATCGTGCCGGTGCGCGCGCCCGCCTCGGCGGCCGGGAAGTGCTCGCGCACGATGATCGCGTACGACGGCACGATGCCGCCCTGGAACAGGCCGAACAGGGCCGAGACGACGTAGAGCGAGGCGAGCGAGTCGAACGGCAGGAAGAGCAGCAGCGCGGTGCCCTGCAGGAGCGAGCCGAGGAGCAGCGTGCGCAGGCCGCCGATGCGGTCGCAGATCGCGCCCGAGACGAGCCGGCTCACCACCCCGCACGCCAGCATCAGCGACAGCATCTGCGCGCCGCGCGCCGCGCCGTAGCCGAGGTCGCCGCAGTAGGCGACGATGTGGACCTGCGGCATCGACATCGCGACGCAGCAGGCGACGCCGGCGATGCAGAGCAGCGTCTGCGCCGCGCCGGTCGACAGGCCGAACGGCCGCGCGTCGCGCGAAGCCCGCGCCAGGCCGCCGGTCTCGACGGCCGACGCGAGCGCCGGCGGCCGGCCGCGCATGAAGACCGCCAGCGTCGCCATCGTCAGCGCCGAGAAGATGCCCAGGCCGATGTAGGTCTGGCGCCAGCCGACGGACTCGACGAAGTGCTGGACGATCGGCGGCCAGATCGCGCCGGCGACGTAGTTGCCGCTCGCGCAGATCGCGACGGCGATGCCGCGCCGGCGCTCGAACCACAGCGACGTGTCGGCGACCAGCGGCGCGAAGCTCGCCGAGCTGCCGACCAGCCCGAGCAGCACGCCGTGCACGATCGCGAAGGTCCAGATGCTGCCGGCCAGTCCCGCGGCGACGAAGCCGATGCCGAGCCCGGCCGCGCCGATGAGCAGCGGCACGACGATGCCGCGCCGGTCGGCGAGGCGACCCATGAAGACGCCGCCGACGCCGAAGCCGATCATCAGCAGCGTGTACGGCAGCGACGCATCGGCGCGCGCGGTGCCGAACTCGGCCTGCACGCTCGGCAGGACGACGGCGACGACGTACATCGCGCTGCTGCCGATCGTCATCAGCATCAGGGCGACGACGAGGCGGCCCCAGGCGTAGCGGGAATCGACGGCGTGGGCCTGCATGGGGTCGATTGTGCGATCCGCGGCGCGGACCGCGCCGGCACGGGGCCGGCGGTGCGCGCGTCGCTAGATCGTCGCCGCTTCCGGCAGGCGGCGGCGCCGCCGCAGCAACGGCCAGAACCAGATCGCGATCGTCAGCGCGCCGAGCCCGGCCGCGATCGGCCGGCTGAAGAACGCGAGCACGTTGCCGTCGGCCTTGATCATCGACGAGATGAAGTTTTCCTCGAGCATGCCGCCGAGGACGACGCCGAGGATCAGCGGCGTGATCGGGAAGCCGTTCTCCTCGAGCACCCAGGCGACGACGCCGGCGACGAGCATGACGCCAACGTCGAACGCGGTGTTGTTGATCGCGAACGCGCCGACGATGCAGAAGAGCAGGATCACCGGCATCAGGATGTCGCGCGGCACGCGCAGGATGCGCTTGGCGACCTTGATGCAAAGCCACCCGAGCGGCAGCATGATCAGGTTGGCGACGATGAAGAGCAGGTAGACCGAGTAGATCCGCTCCGGATGCGTCGTGAAGAGCGTCGGCCCCGGGTTCATGTTCTTCATGTAGAGCACGCCGATGACGATCGCGGTGATCGAGTCACCCGGGATGCCGAAGACGAGCGCCGGGATCCAGGCGCCGGCGAGCGCGCTGTTGTTGGCCGAGCCGCTCTCGACGATGCCCTCGACGTGGCCGGTGCCGAACTTCTCCGGCTCCTTCGAGAACTTCTTGCTCATCGCGTACGACATCCACGCCGCGATGTCGGCGCCGGCGCCGGGCAGGGCGCCGATCAGCGTGCCGAGCGCGCTGCCGCGCAGGATCTGCTTCGGGTACTTCACGGTCAGCGCCCACATGCCCTTGAAGACGTTGCCGATCGGCTTGTCGACGATCAGCGCCTCGCCTTCGGTGTTGACCATGTAGCGGATGATTTCCGAGACCGCGAACATGCCGATCATGAGCGGGATGAGGCCGATGCCGCCGAGCAGGTCGGTGCTGCCGAAGGTGAAGCGCGGGTAGGCCGCCGGGTTGTTGAGGCCGACGCCGGCGACGAGCAGGCCGATGAAGAGCGTCGTCAGGCCCTTGAGCGGCGCGTCGGTCGAGATGAAGACGGCGCACGTCAGCCCCATGAGGACGAGCCAGAAGTACTCGAACGAGCTGAACTTGAGCGCGAACTCGGCGAGCGCCGGCGCCGAGACCATCAGCACCGCGGTGCCGAAGAGGCCGCCGACGGCGGAGAAGACGAGGCCGGCGCCGAGCGCGAGCTCGGCCTGGCCTTTCTTCGTCATCGCGTAGGCCTCGTCGGTGTAGGCCGCCGACGCCGGCGTGCCGGGCATGCGCAGCAGGCAGCCGGGAATGTCGCCGGAGAAGATCGCCATCGCCGTCGCGGTGACGATCGCGGCGATCGCCGGAATCGGCGCCATGAAGAACGTCACTGGCACCAGCAGCGCCGTCGCCATCGTCGCGGTGAGCCCGGGCACGGCGCCGACGAAGAGGCCGAACAGCGACGAGAAGAAGATGACGGTGAGGACGTAGGGATCGAAGACGAGGCGCGACGCCTGAAGCAGGATGTCCACGAAGGCCGCCGGCGCGTCAGTAGAGGATCGGCAGCACGCCCCAAGGCAGGGCGACGCGCAGTAGCTTGTAGAACGCGAGGTGGATCGCGAACGCCGCCGCGAGCGCGACCATGGCCGC